>NZ_JBDKWG010000143.1:0-192646 GCF_040151475.1 Reichenbachiella sp. MALMAid0571
CAGTCCGGTTTAGCGCAAAAACAGGAAAAAAAACCAAAACCAAAACCGTATTCGAAAAAGGGACGATCAAAATCTAATTTTAGGTTCTGAAAATTGAATTTTTTACTCTCCTGATTATTGAAAGTCCGACAGACTCCTAGTAATTTATTAATATAACCCATAAAAACAACACACTGTATAGATCGAATTAAAAGTCCTGTTACTGATATTCATCTTACAATCAAATTTCTTACCTTTCAGTTTTCTTACTGTGACCACAAGTGATGCCTGAGACCATAGAAATCAATACAAACTTTGCATTGGCCATTGACTATGTCAACACCACCAACGAACACCTGTATCTGACTGGTAAGGCTGGTACGGGTAAGACCACTTTTCTCAAGTACATCAAAGAACACTGCCACAAAAAACTGGCGATAGCAGCACCTACCGGAGTGGCAGCCATGAATGCCGGAGGTGTCACCTTGCACTCGTTGTTTCAGTTGCCTCTGGGTAGTTTCATCCCGGAAGCCGACTCGTCCGGAAATGAAAGCAGTGATTTCTTCGATAGAAAAAGCCTGCTGAAACACCTGCGACTCAACAAAGCCAAACGTGAGCTGTTGCAGGAACTGGAGCTATTAATCATTGATGAAGTGTCCATGCTCCGATCCGATTTATTGGATGCCATTGATACCATTTTGAAATCAATCAGGCGAAAAGCCAGACTGCCCTTTGGGGGAGTGCAGGTGCTGTTTATCGGGGATTTATTCCAGCTTCCTCCGGTTATCCGAAACAGCGAATGGCACGTACTCAGGAAGTATTATACCTCTCCGTCGTTTTTCAGTGCGAAAGTGCTTACCGACTTCCCTCCCATCTATCTGGAACTGAAAAACATTTATCGACAAAGCGATGAAAATTTCATACGGGTACTCAACAACATCCGCCACGATGAAATGACTGCTGAGGATCTCGATTTGTTGAATGCCTATTACCAACCTGATTTCAAACCAGAGAAAGAAGGCGAGTACATCATTTTGACTACTCACAACAACAAGGCAGACATCATCAATCGAGATCAGCTTGCTAAATTATCAGGCACAATTCATACCTTCAAAGCCACCATTACGGGTGATTTCAATGAAAACAATGTGACTGCCGAAACGGAGCTAAAACTGAAAGAAGGGGCTCAGGTGATGTTTATCCGCAATGACAAAGGCGAAAAGCCAAGGTACTACAACGGGAAAATCGGTGTGGTAAAAAGCATCAAAGGAGAAACCATTACAGTAGTTTTTCAGGATTCCGATGATAGCGTTACGGTAGAGAAGGAAACCTGGGAAAACAAACGGTACAAACTCAATAAGGAAACGGACATACTGGAAGAGGATGTGAAAGGCACTTTTACGCAGTTTCCGATCAGGCTGGCATGGGCGATCACCATTCACAAAAGCCAGGGACTGACTTTTGATAAAGCCATCATAGATGCCGGAGGTTCATTTGCTGCCGGGCAGGTTTATGTCGCCCTCAGTAGATTGACTTCTCTCGATGGGCTGGTGTTGCATTCTAAGATTTCCGGGGACAGCATCAGTAGTGATGCTTCTGCTGTAGCTTTTAGCAAACAGGAAAAGGAAAGCGAATTGCTCAAGGAGCAACTGGAGCAGTCACGTGTTGGCTTTATCCGGGATATGCTGCTCAAAGGATTTGACTGGAGAAAACTGACCTGGACCATCAAAGACTTTATTCAGGAAATGGCAGACAAACGCATTCCTGAAAAAGAGAAAGCAATGGCAATGATGCAGAGCATCAATCAAGTGTTGAAAAGCCAACAGGAAACTGCCGACAAGTTTACCTCCCAACTGAACGGACTGCTTGATGAGGCTCAAAAAGGCCAATATGCCCAGGTACATGCACGAACGGAAGCTGCGGCAAACTATTTCAGTAAAGGGCTGAAGAATGAAGTATTCGATTTGCTGGAGGAGCATTACAAATCCATGAAAGTGAAATCGGGTGTAAAAAAATACCTGAAAGAAGTATATGAATTGATGGCAGCTGCCAAACACAAGCACCAACATCTCAAGGAATTGGTAATGCTAACGGAGGGGCTGACCAAACAGGCAGACCTGTCCAAATTATTCGGAGAAATATCTGCTCAAAGAAAGGCAACACAGAAAAAAATAGAAGCTGAAGTAAAGGAAACACATAAGCCAAAAGTAAAAGGTGAAAGCCAGCGACTAAGTTTGGAAATGTTTCAAAATGGCAAAACGATAGAGGAAATCGCTACAACAAGAAGCCTGAGTCCATCCACTATAGAAGGGCATATTGTGAGCTTTATTGGAACGGAACTCGAATTGAGTCAATTTATGAATGATGAAAAAGCGACTCGAATCAAAACGGTGATCGACTCACTCAAAGAACCTACCCTAACAGAGGTCAAAGCAAAACTCGGAGATGAATACAGTTATTCGGATGTCAGGGCAGTACAGAACAGCCTCAAGTCAACAGAAAAACAATCATAGCTTCCTTCGCAATTTCTTCTTCTCACCTAATTTCTTTTTGCTGTCAAGTCTTTTCTTAATACTAGACTTGGTAGGTTTGGTTGGCCTGCGTTTTTTTCTTTTGGTGAAAGCTTTTGCTATCAACAGATCAAGCTTTTTCATTGCTTCTTCTTTATTCTGTAGTTGAGACCTGGTACTTTGAGCTGTTATCAAAAGCACTCCATCGGTGGTAATGTGAGTGGATAATTTGTTGAGTATGGTAAGTTTCTCTTCCTCGGTCACCAATGCTGAATTAGCAATATCCCACTTCAATATCACCTTCGTATTAGTTTTGTTTACATGCTGCCCGCCAGGGCCACCACTTTTTGAAGTCAGAATTGACAATTCCCCGGAAAGATATTCGGATGATATTTTTGTAATACTACTCATGGCTTAAGCATTCAAAATTATATTGATTTGACAGGATACCCAAAGCAAACTATGAATGTTATAATTGTTCTTTAAATGTCATTAATCATCATTGCTTTAAAATCATTTTAAACAATTTTTGGATTTACATATTTAAGGTTTATTTTCGGTGCGTAGCTTTACATGGTTTATGCAAATGCATATACCCACTACTATGTACAACCCTGAAAATGCAACATTTATTCTATACTTCTAAAGCCATGCATCCTTGTATATACCATTAAGTGTGAAAAAGAAAGTTTTATTTTATTTAGGTATTCTTATTGCATGGTTTCCGGCTTTTAGCCAAACCGACAACTCAGTCTCAGCCATTACCGAAGCAAGGGAGCAATTGGTTCGCAAAAACCACGAAAAATCTTATGTTTCTCATATACTTACAGGTAAGAGGTATGACCTGAAATATAGAGGAGCAGTAAACAGTCAATTTTTCAGAGACATATATCCTTCTTATGGAACGTTGGTGTATGATGGCGTTTTCTTTGATCACATAGAAATCCAACTTGATATTTATCAGGAAAAAGTGGTGGTGTTACTCGAATCAAAAAACAACGAGCAATTTGTTACAATTGATAATGAGAAAGTATCTGAACTAACATTCAACAACTACAAGTTCGTACACATCCGACACGATTCAATCATGAGCGACGGTCTGTACCAGCATGCTTTTCAAGGTAAACATTCGGATACCTTTATCAAAAGAACAAAGTTAAAGAAAGACAAAATAGAGAACACCAAAATGATCATTGAGTTTGTACCATTAGATAAATATTATATTAAAAACGATTGGGGAACATTTGCCATCACAAATAAAAAGAGTTTTCTGAAGGCATTTCAAAACTCGGAAGCAGTAGTTTCTATTGTAAAAAAGAACAAAACCAAATTCTCAAAAAAGAAAATTGAAAACGGGCTACTCAAAGCAGTCTCATTGTTGGATCCATTGCTCATAGACAATTAAATTCATGACTAAGAAGATACCACTGCTGCTCATTATTTTATCCTTTATCTACTCCTTCTCAGCACAGAGCCAAGATTTGATGAGCGGCTCATACCAACAAACATATTTCATGGATATGATCGACGATTTGGAGTCTCGCTATGACATAAGATTCTTTTTTGAACCTAAGCTCGACAGTACAAAAGTAGATTTGACTTTTTCTGAATTGACATTAGAAAAGCTATTGAGTGAGATCACTAACATGTCCAACATTAATTTCTATCTTAAAGACAAAAAAACGGTAATCGCCACCGGAGAATACGTTATTAAAAATGAATTACCTCCTACCCTTTTTAATGAACAATCAGACACACAACAACAGCCCGTCAGAGACGATAGTTTTATTCTGGACAATATTCGGGAAGTAGCAGAACAGGACAAAGACAACAGACTTGAGAAACAACTTATTGAGATTGGAGATCCTATTAAACGCTTTGATGGCAACACAGCAATTATTTCAGGTTATGTCAGGGAAGACAAAACGGGAGAACCAGTTATTGGTGCTTCTGTTTTCAAGAAAGACCCTCTGGTAGGTGTGGTTACCGATCAGTATGGCTATTATTCTTTTACTCTCCCAAAAGGTAAATATGAATTGTTTATTAACTCTACCGGGATGAAAGCCACCAAAAGACAGATCATGTTGTATAGTGATGGTGAACTGAATATGGAAATGAGAAATGACATTATTTCTTTAAAAGAAATAGTAGTGTCAGGAGAAAAAAACACAATAGAAAACCTGCAAACAGGGTTTGCAAACCTCAACATTAAAAATATCAGGCAGATTCCTTCTATCATGGGAGAAGCAGATATTATGAAAATTGCATTAACACTGCCCGGTGTACAAACTGTAGGTGAAGGTGCGGCAGGATTCAATGTTCGTGGCGGCAGTGCAGACCAAAACCTGGTATTGCTTAACGATGTACCTGTATATAACACCAACCATCTATTCGGATTTTTTTCTGTATTCAATCCGGATGTAATTTCGAGTGCAAACCTTTATAAAAGTGGGATTGGTGCCAACTATGGTGGAAGAATAGCTTCCGTTTTTGACGTGGCACTACGTGATGGCAATAAGAAAAAATTTACTTACAAAGGAGGAATTAGTCCTGTGACTGGAAAAATTACCCTGGAAGGCCCTATTAAAAAAGACACCAGCAGCTACATAATTGGCATCAGAAGCACCTATTCTGACTGGATGCTCTCTCTGCTAGATGATCCAAATCTGCGAAACAGTACAGGTGGATTTTCTGATATAGTAGGTAAAGTGAATCATAAAATTGATGAGAAAAACAACCTGACACTATCTGCATACCATAGCCGGGACAAGTTCAGCCTAAACTCTGATTCCTTGTACAGGTATTACAACACCAATGCCTCCCTGCAATTGAGGCATACATTTTCTAATCAATTGAACTCCACATCCTCCCTGTCGTTTGCGAATTACAATTATAACCTTTCGAGTGAGGACAATCCTGTCAACGCTTTCAAGCTCGACTATAGGATCAATCATTATTCATTCAAAACGGAGTTCAATTATTTCCCTAAGGAAAAAGCTAATGTGAAATTTGGAGTATCATCCATACTATATCAACTACAACCGGGAGACAAACAACCATTGGGTTCTTCTTCTCTTGTTATCCCAATTGACTTGTATGATGAAAAAGGGCTGGAAACGGCATTGTATGGAGGTTATGAATATGACCTGAGCGATAAGCTCAGTGTATATGGAGGACTAAGGCTTTCTGTTTTCAATAGCTTTGGACCCGGACAATCATATACTTACCTGCCAGACAGCCCTAAAGAACCTGAATTCATAAAAGACACTACCTATCACTCAAACAACGAATTAATCAAAACCTATCTGGGCCCTGAAATACGCTTGTCTGGCCGATACAAGCTCCAAAATGACCTTTCTGTAAAGTTTTCGTATGACAGAATGAACCAATACATTCATGTGCTTTCCAACACCACGTCAATCTCTCCTACAGACAACTGGAGACTGAGTAGTGATGCTATAAAACCGCAAACGGGAAATCAATACTCAATTGGGCTGTACAAGACTTTTTACGGTACCAGCCTCGAATTGTCGGTGGAAGGGTACTACAAGAGGGTGAAAAACATACTTGAATATAAAGACGGGGCGGATTTGTTATTAAATGAGGCTCTGGAAACAGAAATAATCAGTGCCAAAGGAAAATCCTATGGCCTGGAAATTTTATTAAAAAAGAACTCGGGTAAATTCAGTGGATGGCTGAGCTATACTTATGCAAGGTCGTTGATTCAGGCCAATGGCTTATACAGTGTCGAACAAATCAACTCAGGAAATTATTACCCATCCAACTACGACAAGCCTCATGCGGTCGTCCTTGTTTCCAATTTCAAAATTAACAGAAGGGTCAATATTTCATTCAATGTAAATTACAGTACAGGGAGACCTGCTACTTTTCCAGTCACCAAATATGTGTTTAAAGACCAGCCTCTATTGTTATACACATACAGAAACCAATACAGGATTCCTCATTATTTCAGAACCGACCTGGCTTTTAATTTTGAAGGCAACCACAGAGTTCATAAAAAAATACATGGCTCATGGTCATTTTCAGTATATAACCTGACCAGCCGTGCCAATGCATATTCTGTCTTTTTCCGAAGTGAAAATGAAGAAATAAAAGGATACAAATTATCTGTATTTAAAAGTGCCATACCGACGGTAACCTATCATTTCCAACTCCAATGAAAATTTCTATTTCATATATAATCCCAATTTTACTTATTGAACTCAGCTTTTTTTCTTTGAGTGCCCAGGAAAAGATTACTTCGGAAAATGGGTTGAAAGAGGCTTTTGAAACGCAGGTAACAAATATTCATCAAGAAAAGGTATTCGTACACACAGACAGACAAGTATATATTACAGGTGAAACCATCTGGATGAGTGCTTACTGTGTTGATGCCTCATTTCACCTTCCGCAAAATTTATCTAAAGTACTCAACGTAGAACTCTTCAATTCGGAAGGGAAAGCTGTCAAACAGGAAAGAATCCAATTGATTGAAGGGCTGGGAAAGGGACAAATATTTGTCTCCTCAGACATTCAATCAGGAGTTTACATCATGAGGGCTTACACCAATTGGATGAAGAATTTCGAGCATGGATTGGTTTTTCAAAAGCAAATCAATATTGTTAACCCCATTTCCAATCCTGATACTAAGAAAGAAGTACAACAAGTAAGTAAAACCCTTGTCAACTTTTTCCCTGAAGGGGGAAATCTTGTAAATAGTCTAAAAAGCAAAGTGGCTGTAAAAATCAATGACAATATGGGGCAACCACTGTCTCTCACGGGTGTCGTATATGATAACAATGACAATGAAGTTGCAAAATTTAGTACTTCGGACTTAGGATATACCTATTTTCACCTTACTCCACAGCAAGGCAAAACATATATAGCCAGAATAGCCCGGAACGGTTTAATTGAAAAACACGAATTGCCAAAAGCTCAAGTGTCAGGAATAGTGATACAACTCTCTTCTACCCAAAAAGGAGATTACGAATTGTCATTAAGTGCTACTAAAGGGACTCTTACCAATGGAGTGAATGTTATCATCCAAAACAGAGGCGTGATTCAACAAATCACAAAACTTGATCTGAAATCTCAAAGTAATTTGTCTCTGCCTGTTAATTCTCTAAAAGATGGTATTTCTCAAATAACCTGCATGGATGATCGGTTCAATCCTTTAGCAGAAAGATTGTTGTTTAAATTTCCAGAGAATCCATCTTCTCCAGACCTTAAACTAGACAAAACAGAATACTCCAAAAGGGAGAAGATAATTTTAAATCTAAAAGATGAATCATTGAAAACAGGCGACTCGGTTCAGGTTTCCTTGTCGGTATTTCGATCCGAGAGGCCTAATGAGGGAAATGAGAACATCATTAGCAACTTGCTATTAACTTCGGACATTAAAGGTGAAGTCCGGAACTCATGGATATATTTTGATTCCAAAAATAAATCAAGGCAAGATCAAATGGATCTTGTCATGCTCACTCATGGCTGGAGAAGATTTGTGTGGAAAGATGTCTTAAACAAGAAAGAATTTAAGATCAAGTATCCTGCTGAAATGAATGCCCCTGTCTTATCAGGAGAACTGAATAAAAATACATTCGATAAATTACCAAAATCCGTCTTACTCAATTTTTTAGGGAAAACTTCTGTAATGAGTTCGATGGATATTGACGATGATGGAATTTTCCACTTCGAACTTCCTTTTAGACTTGAGAATAAAAATGTTTATTTTCTGCTTAATTATGATACCTTAAGTGCAGATCAAATATCCTTGTTCTCACCATTTGATTTAAAATATCATAATCCTTCTAAATCAGAAAAACCTTGGCCGATTGAATCCAAAACATATCTTGAAGCACTCAATACAAACATCCAAATCTCACAAGTATATAGAGACTACAATAACATCAACGGCACATTGCCTCAATTGGAAAAAGTAAATACCCATTTTTATGGAAAAGCGGATTATGAATACCTTCTGGACAATTATACACGCTTTGAAACAGTCAGGGATTTGTTTATAGAATACATAAGATCTGCTGTAATCAGGCGGAGACAAAAACAGAATAGTTTTCATGTGTACAATGATCTCGTGCTCCCTGGTCGAGCATTGACCATGATAGATGGTATCCCAATATGGGATGCTGATTTTGTATTGAATTTTGACCCACTTAAGGTGGAGAAAATAGACGTTGTAAATGATCTGTACTATGTTGGAAATAGCACCTATTCGGGCATCATTAACTTCACGACATATAAAGGTGATTTTGCAGAACAGGAACTTCCGGATTATCTGGTAAAAAAAGCATATCATGGACTTCAACAAAGCAGGGAATTTTACGCTCCAGATTATCAAAACACCACCAGTACATCTAATAGAATTCCTGATTACCGTAATACACTATATTGGAATCCTAATATTACTATTACCAATAAAGAAAATTTGAAAATTGAGTTTTTTACTTCAGATGATCTAGGTGAATACACTATTGAAATCAATGGCGTGACCAATTCAGGTAAACTTATCTATCATAAAAGTGGATTCAGGGTAAGAAATAACCTTCCCTAAAAGTTTTTTTTGAAAAGATCTATTTTCACACTCATACCATACGAGAATCCGGCCAGATCACCTTTGACTAATTCTTGCAATTTCAAATCACTCATTAGCCGATAACCAACGTTAAATTTAAGTTTGACCTGGCTAAAGGGAGATATTTCAAATCCTACATCCGGATGCATGATGTACACACTTTGTTTTACAATACCTGTTTCGCTATTGGTATTCAATAAACGTACCGACCCTTGCCCTACTCTTGTTCCCAAATTCAAAGTTGACGATTTTGAAATGCGGAGGTTATAACTGGTCAATACACCGCCATGGATATATTTCATCTTAAACTGACGAAGAAGCCCTGTTTTTTCAAATGAAAAATCATCGGTACTCCAGGCACTAAACACCCCCAGATTCACTCGATTATTAATGGTAATTCCCGCACTAAATCCTTTTTGAACAATTGTTCTGTTCTCTCCATGTATTTGTTCAACCATCAATGAAACAAAAGGGATAATCGTATTTGTTGGTTTCTGTTCCAAACTATCCAACTCAGAATTTGCAAACACTGAAAAGTAAATGCAAAACGAAAGGATGGATAGTATGATAAACCTAAGTTTCTTCATAACAAAACGATGTTGCTATAAGGTACTCAAATTTTATCGAATATTCTTGTAGTCCGGGGAAGAAATATTGTAATATGATTAATACACTACTTTTTTCTCTTATAATATATCACTTTCCCGACATTTATATATCCTCTTTTCATTCATTCCGCAGGGAGTTCACCGGATTGGATAGTGCTACCTTACTTGCCAGGTTTGCAACTATTATCAAAGCAAATACAAGTACAGAAACACCTGCCACCGGAAATATCCACCAGCTAATTTCAATATGAATTGGATACCTATCCAGGTAAGAATCGAGCAGATACCATGCAATAGGAGTTGAAATAAAAAATGAAATTACAACAAGTCTTGAAAATTCCTTTGACATCATCGCAACCAACTCTGATACCGATGCTCCCAATACTTTTCTAATTCCAATTTCTTTGTTGCGTTGTTGAGCGGTGTAGGATGCCAAACCATATAGCCCAAGCCCTGTAATGACAATAGCAAGAATAGAAAACAAAGTAGTAAGCCTTCGGGTCATCGTAATGGTAGTAAACTTTTTCTGAAACTCTACATCTGCAAATTTGTATTCAAATGGATAGGCAGGATTGTGTATCTCAAAAATATTTTCTACCGTTTTGAGAGATGCTTGTAAATCATTTGTTGATTTAAGCCGCACAGACAGCACATTAATCCAATCATTGTCCATAATCATAAACATAGGTTTCACCGCCTGGTAAGGTGATCCCATCAATACATCATCCACTATACCGATCAAGGTTCTCTTTTTACCCCAGAGATTCAATTTGGCACCTATAGGATCTTCCAATCCCATAATATCAAGACCTGCCTTGTTGATTATGATGGCTGCTGTATCGGTTGCAAAGTCTTTAGAGAAATCTCTACCTTGAAGCAATTTAACCCCCATGGTTTTAGTATAATCGTATTCAGTGGCAATTGTTGTAAACAGTACCTTGAGTGTTTCAGGTTTCCCAGGCCAACCAAGAAAATTATTCGAATTGATGCTTGTAATACTACTATTAGACCGTGTTACAGCCTCTACAACACCTGATTGCAATAGATCATTCTTAAGTACATCGTAATTCTTATCAAGGTTTTCTGTAGTCTCTATCGAAATTAAATTCTCCTGATTGTATCCCAGTTCCCTCCCCTTTACCAAATCTATTTGTTTGAATATGACAATTGTACTAATGATCAATAAAATCGAAAAACCAAATTGAAGTATAACCAGTATTTTGCGAGGCAATGCAGCATTCTTCCCCACCTGTATGGTTCCTTTAAGTGTAGTAACAGGTTTAAATGATGACAAGTAAAAAGCCGGGTAGCTTCCTGACAATACACCCGTAATGAAAACAACAACAACAGAACCTAGCCAAAACAAACCTGATGAGTAATCTATAAAAAGATCTTTATCAACCAAAGTATTATAAAAAGGCATAGCTATCTCAGAAATCAAAAGAGCAAAGGAAAAAGCAATAACTGAAATTATAAGTGACTCCCCTATGAAATGGAGGATCAAATCAATTCTCTTAGACCCCAGGGTTTTTCGAATACCCACTTCTCTGGCTCTATGCTCAGATCTGGCAGTAGCCAGGTTCATAAAGTTGATACAGGCAATAACCAGGATAAATATGGCAATCACGCTAAACAATTGAACATGATCACTCCTACCACCTGTTGATTTGCCATTTTCAAAATTTGAATACAATCTCCAATTAAGTAATGGATGAAGAAATAGTTCATTTGGAATATCAGTTTCTCCGTTTTCGACCAACAGCTTGCCTATATTATTTTCGGTGGTTTCATGCTGCGAAGGATCGAAAAGTTCCACATAAACCTGAAAAGAATAATTACCCCAATTTGCTTTATTTTCCACTACCCATGGACTTACAGATTCCCAGTTCTTCCACGAAATCAGATAATCAAATTCAAAGGATGAATTACCTGGAATATCGTCCAATACACCTGTCACTTTCAGTGAACTCTTATCATCTACTCTGATCACCTGCCCCATCGCATCTTTATCTTTAAATAAAACTTTGGCGAGAGATTCCGTAATAACTATGGAAGTAGGATCATCCAACACAGTTTCGGCACTTCCCGATTTCAAAGGAAACTCAAACATCTCCAGAAATTCTTCACTCACATAATAACCCCGCTTAAGGATTCTGGTGTCTCCCACAGTGAGCAAATGGTTGTCCCCCCAATTTGATACAGCAGTATTTTTGATCCGGCTATCTGTCGTTTTTAAAGCTTCATAAGTTGGAAGTGGCACAGAGTTCCAGGAATTGATTTTACCATCAAACTCCGCATTGACCCAAAGCTGATATAACCTGTCTGCCTTTGGATGAAATGAATCATAGGATGTCTCATCAGCTACCCAAAGTAAAATCAAAATACTACATACTATTCCTATGGATAATCCAGAAATATTGATAATGGAATAGAGCTTATTTTTGAATATATTCCGAATGGTTAAGAGGAAGAAGTTTTTAATCATCTGCAAAATGTGGATACAATTATCAGATGTGAGAAACTTCAAAAAAGTTGCACAAGTCTCCATTATTTTGATGAGGTAAAATATTATTTCTTATTTTTGATACAGGCTTATATCGTCAGCAACGTAGATTGACCATTAAAAAAATAAAATGAAGAGATTTGAAAATAAAGTTGTGGTAGTGACTGGGGCAGGAATTGGTATAGGGTATGAAATTGCAAGAAAATTTGCCCGGGAAGGTGCTATAGTTGCACTCAATGACCTGGATAAATCACTTACGCAAAAAGCAGTTGAGTCCATCACTCAAGAAGGAGGAAAATGTATAGGTATTGCCGGTGATGTCTCAAATGTCGGGTTTATCCAAGAACTAGTCCGACAGGTAAATAAAGAATATGGTAAAATAGATATTGTGATTCCAAATGCTGGCATCACCCTATTTGATAATTTTCTAAACTACACAGAAGAAAAGTTATCCAAAGTTATTCAGTTGAATATTATTGGATCATTTTTCCTACTTCAGGCTGCTTCCAAAGTAATGATTGAAAACAAAACAAAAGGAAAGCTTATCATAATGTCTTCTGTAACGGGACATCAGGCTCACAAAGACTTAGCAGCTTATGGACTTACAAAAGCTGCTTTGGAAATGCTTGCTCGCTCACTGGTTATTGAACTCTCCCCTTATGGGATAAATATCAACGGGATTGCACCTGGTGCAACTACAACCGAACGCACCAGTTCTGACAAAAATTATAATGCCACCTGGTCGAAAATCACTCCTCTGGGAAAACCTGCTACCACAACAGACATTGCCAATGTAGCACTGTTTCTAGCATCGGGCGAAGCTGACCACATCACAGGACAAACAATAATTGTAGATGGTGGGTGGACAGCTATTAGCCCGGGTCCGGAAACTGTTAACTAACTCTCTTTATATATCGGCATCAATCTATATACAAATCCGGGTTTCTCAACAGCTACATAGATGTAACCCTGCGGGCCTATTTTCACATTCCTCACCCTTCCAATGTTCTTCATCATAATTTCCTCTTCTACAATCTTATCTCCAACTATTTTGCACCTGTTAAGATATTTGAACCTTAAAGAACCAACCAACAAATCTCCTTTCCAATCCGGATAAATATCAGAATTGACGAAAGTCATACCGGAAGGGGCAATTGAAGGCACCCAATATAAAACCGGCTGTTGCATGCCATCAGCTTCCAGTTTGTCGGTAAAAGTGGTGCCATCATAATTGATTCCATATGAAATCACAGGCCATCCGTAGTTCAATCCTTTATTAATAATATTCACTTCATCCCCGCCTCTGGGACCATGCTCATGTTCCCATATTTTTCCTGTCTCCTGATTCATAGCCACTCCCTGAGGGTTTCTATGTCCATAGGAAAAAACAGAAGCAGCCTTGCCTTCCTGACCTGCAAATGGATTGTCAGCAGGAATACTACCATCATCCATTATCCTATGGATTTTTCCGCAATAGCTTTCCAGGCTTTGAGGATTTTCATCTCTATTGCCCCTGTCTCCAACTGAAAAATACAAGTATCCTTCCTGATCAAACTGCAAGCGAGAGCCGTAATGATGACGTTTTGTGGAATAGGGATGCCCCTCAAATATCTTTTCTCCATCAGTTAACTTATTATCCTCAAATTTATAACGGCTAACCGCAGTGCCTGACAATGTATCACCATCTTCAACCCTATAATCTGAATAACTCAGATACAACCACTTATTATTCTCAAAATCAGGATGCAACTCAACATCCAACAGTCCTCCCTGGCCTTTGTACATTACTTTTGGTACTCCGGAAACTTTTTCTTTATTCCCATTCCCGTCCACTTTATACAACTCACCAGACCTTTCAGTTACCAACATTTCTCCTGAAGGTAAAAAAGTCATGCCCCAAGGGTTGGTCATCCCTGAAACAATAGTATCCAAACTAAATTTCACCAGTTCTGTCTCAAAAGTATCTGACTCAAGTTTTACTTCCTGAAAACCATACCGTTCTACATTTTCTATCCCTTTTAGAATGTAATTGACCAAATTATTGATTTCCTTATCTGAGAACGAAGCTTCCCAACTTGGCATACCAGCATCAGCATATCCGTTTTTTATTGAAGCATAAATACTGTCTTTTTCTTTTCCATGTTTCCACTTCCTATCTGCAAATGCCATCATTTGTTCTCCATGACAACTGGAACAAAACTTTTCAAAATTATCCATCGCCTGCAATGTCGCACTATCCAACACTTCAACTTGCTGGCCTTGCTCATCATATGATGACATTTCCGGCTTCTTGGAACATTGGAAATATACAAATGCTATAAAGGTGAAAATAGTAAGCTTCTTGATGAAATTCATGGCTAATAGGTTTATCAGATTATACTCTATACTTGAGAAAATTAAAGATAGTCAAACCCAATTGAACTAGGATCATTAAACAAATGCAATTATTAAAAATAAGTTCAAAACAAAATGGTTCTTTCGTATTGAATACTAAAAGCGTGATGTAACGGAATGCTACTTGCAATATGTTCTAAGTGCTGTTTGAGCTTCTTCAACATTCAAATTGGCAGCCAACTTAAAATCCTTGCAGGCATTTTTGCTTCTTTTGAGTTGCACGTTGATAGCTCCCCTATAGAGATAGGCCTCTCCCAAACCATCATCCAGATTTATTGTTGCATTGTAGGCAACTAGTGCTTTTTTAAATTCTCCCAACTGATGAAGAGATCGCCCCTCCCAAAAATATGCCTGAGCTAATTGATCGTTGAACTCAATGGCTTTATCTGCATTATAGAGTGCCTGTTTATAATTTCCTTTCCTATAATAATACTTCGCTAAACTCAGATATGCAGCGGTATTTTTTGCATCGAGTTCCAATACGGCTTGGAAGTTGTCAAATGCGCTTTCGAAATCACCCAATTCTTCGTAAGATCTTCCTTTATTGTAAATGGATTTAATATCACCCGGATTCAACTTTAAGAATTCATCATAAGCTTCTATTGCCTGTTCGAATTTACCCGTGCTAAAAAAAATATCTCCTTTCCTTTCGTCTTCGTTTCCGCATGAAAAAAGTATAGAAATAAGCAAAATAAGTAGTGTCAATCTTTTCATTAAATCACAGCACACTTGCATTCTGGCAAGTTTCAAGGTTTTAGGTTTTAAAATCTACAATTAGATTTGTATTATATCGGTTGAATAGAAAAAATAAAAACGCAAAGTTAGAGTTTATATTTTAATAATGAATCAACAAAAGCCGAATAGAGTTATAAAATTGTTAATAATGAGTTCAAAGTAAGCCCTAGTTTTCGACCACTGCTTTAATTGAAACTGTTTGTGTCGGAGCAACAGGATCATTGGAATAAATGGTGATTGTTTTCAATTGGTTGCCCCGCCTGCCCTGCCCATCAAACTCAGCTGTCAATGTTGTTGATTCTCCCGGTTTTACATCATAGTCTTGTAACTGGACAATCACACAATTGCAGTTTGACATCACTTTTCGAATATTCAGATTGTTTTTGCCTCCATTGGTTAATGTAAATTGAGTTTCCTTAACCGTGTTTTTTGAGATCTTACCAATATCAGAAATCCTGTTTGGAATATTCAATTGAGGTGCTTGCTGCTTTTCTTCCTGAGAAAGTGGTGCAAAGTACTCCGTAATTGTCGCCATTACATTTAATTCTTTTTCTTGCTCATCACTTTCATCAGTAAAGAATTTCACATTGTGGTTTTGAAAGCCAAGGTTATTCTGGAAATTGGGGTCATAATTAATATTAATCTTTCCTTTGGTTTTGGGTTGAAGAGTGGTTGGCTCAAATGACAAATTGATAAACTCCGGTGCTAAAACCTTACCTGTAAATGAAAAGGCAGAATCACTGTCATTGTACACATCAATTTGGCGCACCACGGCTTTTTGTGTTGTCACCCTACCCATGTTCACGGTTTTGTTTTTCATCCTGAGTGCTCCTGATTTCGCCCTCAATTCCTCTTCCACAGTTTTTACCTTTGGAATTACCTTTCCCTGAATGTACAATATTTCTCTGGGATTTTCCCCATTGCTTGTTATAGTAAGAGACTTCTTAAACGCTCCCGGTCTGTTCATCGGATTGTATTGAGCCTTCACAAACCCTTTTTTTCCAGGCAGGACTGGTTCTTTTGACCATCCCGGTGTAGTACACCCACATGACGCCTTCACATTGCTTATAATAATAGGTGTAGCTCCCGTATTCGTAAATTCAAATTGATGGATTATCGGGTCTGCCTCTTCACGTACTTCACCAAAATCAAACGTTTCCTCTACAAATTTTAATTTCCCCTTTTCCTGTGCAGATGCTATATAACCAGAAAGTAATAATACCAATAAATTAAATATTCTCATTTTGTGTAAAATTTGACCCATTAAACAATTACAAATAAACAATAATAGAAGAACGTAACAAAGGGAAATAATTTTATTTAATTTGTAAGAAAAAATCAATGACGAGAGTTTTAACAGGAATACAAAGTTCAGGAAAGCCACATCTTGGAAATATATTAGGAGCTATTCAACCTGCAATTAATTTATCAAAAACACAAAAGGAAGAGTCTCTGCTTTTTATAGCAGATTTGCATTCACTGACAACAATCAAAGATCCGAAAGAGAGACAAGACAATACTAAAGCAGTAGCTGCTGCATGGCTTGCTTTCGGTCTGGATACAGATAAATCCGTATTTTACAGGCAATCAAAAGTGACAGAAGTTTGTGAATTGGCCTGGTATTTAAATTGCCTCACACCTTACCCCATGCTCGCCAACGCTCATTCATTCAAGGACAAATCTGACAGGCTTTCAGATGTGAATTCCGGGCTGTTCACGTATCCAGTACTGATGGCTGCCGATATACTTTTGTATGATGCCAACATTGTTCCTGTTGGGAAAGATCAAAAGCAACATCTGGAAATCACCCGGGATATTGCAAAAATTTTCAACAATCAATATGGTGAGACTTTTGTAGTTCCGGAAGCAAGAATAGACGAGAGTTTAATGACCATACCAGGTACGGATGGACAAAAAATGAGTAAATCGTATGGCAACATCATTGACCTTTTTTTACCGGAAAAAAAATTAAAGAAGAACGTGATGGGAATCATTACAGACTCTACTCCACTCGAAGAACCTAAAGATCCGGACATTTGCAATGTTTACAATATATACAAAACAATAGCCAACGATGAACAGATTTTACAGATGCGAAAAAATTATTCCGGAGGAAATTATGGTTACGGACATGCAAAAACCGAATTGTTTGAGTTGTTGTTGACAAAATATGCTGAAGAAAGAAAGTTATACAACCATTATATCGACAATGAAGAAGAATTGGAAAGAGCTCTGATAGAAGGAGAAAATAAAGCAAAAGACATAGCTCAAACTGTATTGTCAAGAGCTAGAAAAAAAATAGGATATTAATTTAAACTAAACGACATACATGGAATCATCTGTTAAAAAAGCAATAGATCAATGGTTAGGAAGCAGCATAGATCAGAATGATAAGGAAACGATCAACCAACTGATAAAGGATGGAAATGAAACTGAATTAACAGATTCATTTTATAAAGAACTAGAATTCGGTACCGGAGGTTTAAGAGGTATAATGGGAATAGGTCCAAACCGAATGAACAAATATACTATCGGTATGGCGACTCAGGGACTTGCCAACTACCTTAAGGCTGTTTTCACCGATCAACAAATCAGTGTGGCTATTGCTTATGACAGTAGAAACAACAGTGATTTTTTTGCAGAAACAACGGCTGCCGTTTTCTCTGCCAACGGCATCAAAGTATATCTTTTTGAAGAATTGAGGCCTACTCCAGAGTTATCCTTTGCAATAAGGTATCTGAAGTGTCAGAGTGGTGTAGTGATTACTGCTTCACATAATCCAAAGGAATACAGTGGCTACAAGGCATACTGGGATGATGGCTCTCAAATCATAGCACCACACGACACCAACATAATAGGTGAAGTACGCAAGATCAGTGACATTAGCCAGGTAAACTTTAAAGCAAACGCATCGCTTATTGAAAAAATAGGCCCTGACGTTGACAATGCTTACCTAGATGCAGTTTCTCAACAAGTGCTGTCGCCGGAATCAATTAAGAATCAAAATGACTTATCCATAGTGTTCTCTCCTATACATGGAACAGGAATTACAATGGCTCCAGCTATTTTAGAAAAAATAGGATTCAAAAATGTACATGTGGTAGAAGAGCAATCTGTGCCTGATGGTAATTTCCCAACTGTTGTTTATCCTAATCCGGAAGAACAAGAAGCAATGGCAATGGCAATGGCCAAAGCACAGGAGCTAGATGCGGATTTAGTACTTGCCACTGATCCAGATGCCGACCGTGTTGGAATAGCTGTAAAAAATTCTAATGGTGAATTTCAATTGCTTAATGGAAATCAAACAGGCGTTCTTATCATTTATTATCTATGTAAAAAATGGAAAGAAAATGATAAACTAGATGGAAATCAGTTTATTGTAAAAACCATTGTTACGACAGAATTGATAAAAGATATAGCTGACAGTTATAATATTGACTGCTATGATACACTCACAGGTTTTAAATTCATAGCTGGTCTGATCAGAGAACTTGAAGGCAAGAAAAAATTCATCGGTGGTGGTGAAGAAAGTTATGGATACCTTATAGGAGACTCAGTTAGGGACAAAGACGCTATAGCATCGTGTGCCATCATTGCAGAAATGGCCGCATGGGCAAAAGACAACAATACCACTCTTTATGAAGTGCTTATGGATATCTATTCCGAATATGGATTGTACGATGAAACCATGGTATCTATCACTAAAAAGGGAAAACAAGGAGCTGATGAGATTGTTGAGATGATGAAGGCTTTTCGCAATAATCCCCCTACTCAACTAGGCAATTCAAAAATTGCGAAGTTAATTGATTACAACTCCTCTACATCCAAGGATTTAATATCCGGAGAAACTAAAAACATTAATTTCCCAAAATCAAATGTTCTACAGTTTATTACGGAAGACCGAACCAAAATTTCAATAAGGCCTTCAGGGACTGAACCTAAAATAAAATTCTACTTTGGTGTCTATAAGAACAAGATTGAGAAAACTGCACTTAACGAAGAAATAGCTTCATTGGTCGAAAAAGTATCTCAAATTAAAGAAGAACTTGATTTATGCTAGCTAAATCAAACTGTTTTTCAGTGAATTAAAAATAATTATATTATAATTGTAACTTGATTAATTCATAGGATTATTTAATAATTATTTTGTATTTAATCAATATTTGAATTAAACAGAATCCATGTATAACGAAAAGGAAATGAATTATCCATTGAAAAGGATGCGTAATAGTTTCAATTATCATTATATTTAATTCGGTTAACTTTTGAAGCAACCCAAACCAAAAAGGAAGTGGATACTTTTATAAGCTTAGTACTGATTGTAGTTGGTTTTGTCTTATTGATAAAAGGTGCAGATTACCTCGTAAATGGTGCTTCTTCTCTGGCAAAAAGGTTCAATGCCTCGGATATTGCCATAGGTTTGACTGTGGTAGCGATGGGTACATCTGCTCCAGAGCTTGTCGTAAACCTTATTTCCGGAGCTCAGGGTGCAAATGATGTTGTATTTGGAAACATCATTGGATCAAATATCTTTAACATGTTTCTTATCCTGGGGTTGGCAGCTGTCATATATCCCATCACTGTTAATAAAAATGCTCTTTGGAAAGAAGTACCATACTCTTTAGCGGCAACAGTTATCTTTTGGTTGCTTGTAAATGATAAACTGTTGTTTGATGCAGAAACAAATGCAACAAGTGTATTTGATGGTATAATTCTATTGGTGCTTTTCATGATCTTTCTGGTATATGTATTTTTAAATATGAGCAAAGGAGGATCGGAAGCTGTACCCGATGGTGAAGACATTGAACTTTATGGAAGTGTTAAAACCACAGTGCTTATAGTGGTAGGAATTTCAGGTTTGGCATTTGGTGGTCAAATGATTGTGGACAATGCGATAAAAATTGCAGAAAGTTTTGGTGTCAGCCAAAGGCTTATTGGTCTGACTATTTTAGCGGCAGGTACATCCCTGCCCGAACTGGCAACCACAGCGGTTGCAGCTTTTCACAAAAAATCGGATTTGGCTGTAGGAAATATCATTGGATCCAATATCTTCAATTTACTTTTAGTACTTGGAGCAACAGCAGTATTCAACTCCCCTCTTGAATTTGACATAGCTTTGAATACAGACCTTTATATTGTCATGTTTGGTACAGTACTTTTATTCCTCTTTATGTTTACTTTAAACAAGTACAAACTAGATAGAATTGAAGGTGGTGTATTCCTACTTGGATTCGTAGGTTATATGGTCTTCTTGTTCCAAAGATTGTAAAGTCCCTTCTCTATTTTTCTGGATTCTATTAATAACATCTAATATAGTTGATGCTGGTTTAGTTTAACTCTAACTGCAATTGCTATAATGGGCTTGCATTTACATTTTTTGTTGTCATTAGAAAAATATATCGATTTCTCTGCAACCATATACTTTTTAAATACATCTAATAGACAAATAATAAAGTTTCATCCATTTTAAAACTAAGTAATCATGCTCAAGGTTTACATACTCCTGGCAATTAGTCTCATCCTAACGCTGTTATCAAAAGTACAAAGCCAGGATTTTTCATTTAGAGAAGAATATTCTATTTCCCAGCCTTCAGGCCTTAAAATCACTACTAATGATGGAAATATTCAGGTAATGGCATCTGATGGCAGCAAAGTGGAAGTCTATTACATCGTAAAAAAGACTTCAGAATCATAGAAATCAGCAGAGAAGAACTTGAAAAAAAATTATTTTTGGATGTATTCACCAATCAAAACAGTCTGGAAATTAAGGTGAGACAAAAAGACGGCATTTCCAATTGGAGAAACAGAATGTATGTATCGTTTAAAGTTTTAGTACCAAAACAAACTTCCTGCGTACTACATTCATCAGATGGCAATATACATATTGAGGGATTAAGCGGAGATCAGGAATTAAGAACCAGTGATGGAAATATCCATATCAGAAATATAAACGGAAATATTGATGGACGCACCTCTGATGGTAATATTGATATTGATCAGGTACAAGGATCGAATAGTCTGGTCACCAGTGATGGGAATATACAGGTAAGAAACGTAAATGGCAAAATTACCGGACGGACATCAGATGGAAATATAGACTTAGCTATTATAGAAGGAGGTGTTAGCATGGTCACCAGCGACGGAAATATAGTAGCATCTAGTATTCAGGGAGACCTTGATCTTACTACCAGTGATGGAGACATCCACTCTAGTAATACCTATGGGCATACCATTTTTAAAACGTCTGATGGCAATGTATTATTTGAAAACCTCTCCGGGTCCCTGAAAGCGGTTACATCAGATGGAGATATCAGAGGGAATATCGACGAGCTAAAAAACAAACTTGACTTACGTACCAATGATGGTAACATAGATGTAACCATTCCAAATGGTTTAGGGTTGGATCTCGCATTAAAAGGGCAAAAAATCCGTACTGAATTGAAAAAATTCAACGGAACTTCAAAGGATCATTCTGTAACCGGACAAATTAATGGAGGTGGAATCCCAGTTGAATTAGCAGCTTCAGATGGAAATGTGACTTTGACATATAGGTAAAACCTGGGGTATCCGTGGATTAAATAAATAACAATCCGGCATCTCTTAAACCCTGCATGGTATAGCTACTCATAAAAATTTTCATATCGCCCAATTGGTTATCATTAAATCTCTTTTCAAACTCTGAATAAGTCATAAGCTTTTCATTGTAAACAGACAATTCAGGTAAAATTTTAGACAGCCATTTGCCTATCGGCTCTTTCATGTTGAGTACAACATCTTCTTGTTTGGTTACAATTGACAACTCAGCCATTTCTACTGCTTTTTTCTTTTTGGTATAAAACCGTACTGAAGGCAGATTTCCAAGCCAAATTATTTTAACATTTTCTCCATACTCTGCTCCCTCATTTTCCAGCAGAACCTTTTCTATATAATCAGGTAATATTTTAGTTTTTGGCACATTAAACTCAAACCATTCGTTCAATTTAAAATCAAAACAAATGCCGTGCATATAATTGAAAATTGACTTTTTCAAACCTTCACTATATACCTCATGTATAGCCCCACTCCTATCTATATGTTGCAAATCATTGTTAGCAAAAGAACCAGACTGGCCAGTAATAGGTTCCACCATAAATTTCTCAGGAAACATCCCTACAGGGCTATGAGCAGTCATAGCAAACTGATGCCAAAATCCGGATTGAATAATGCCGTGCATAAACATTTGTCGCACTACTTCCAACGAATCGATGGTTTCCTGAGCAGTTTGGGTTGGAAAACCATACATTAAATAAGCATGGACTTTGATTCCCACTTCAGTGAAGTTGGCTGCTACCGTAGCTACCTGAGCTACAGTCACACCTTTTTGAATCATTTCGAGCAATCGATCTGATGCAACTTCCAACCCACCGGAAACCGCAATGCAACCGGAAGCAGCCAGCAACCTGCACAGATCTGATGTAAAACTTTTCTCAAAACGAATATTCGTCCACCAAACAACAGTCAGCCCCCTTCTAATAATTTCTAACGCAACGTCCCTCATCAATGCCGGAGGTGCTGCTTCATCCACAAAATGAAAGCCATTTTGACCAGTCTGTGCAATCAATTGTTCTATTCTATCACAAATAACACTGGCAGTGATGGGCTCATACCTTTTGATGTAATCCAACGAAATATCGCAAAACGTACATTTACCCCAATAACAACCATGAGCCAATGTGAGTTTGTTCCATCGTCCGTCACTCCAAAGTCGGTGCATTGGATTGGCAATTTCGATCACGGATAAGTACTTATCTAAAGGTAAATCAGAATAATCAGGTGTACCAACTTCTCGTTGAGGAACATCTTTTTCTTTCGATCCATTAAAATACTTTACTTCTCCATTACTGACCGTAAGGATTCTTTTCAACTCATCAAGGTCTCTTTGACCTGCCAGGTGCTCAATAAGGTGCATAATAGGTGCTTCACCATCATCAAGAGAAATGAAATCTATGTAGTCAAAAACACGGATATCTTTTACTGTCCTCAACTCTGTATTGGCATAACCACCTCCCATCACTATTTTGGTTTCAGGATAGTTGTACTTCAGCCATTTCCCACATTTTAATCCTCCATAGAGGTTTCCCGGAAAAGGAATAGACAATGCTACCAAATCGGGTTGATACAAGTCTATTTTTTGCTTAAGAATTCTCAAGAGTATAGAATCGATGAAACTATTCTGTTTTTGCAATTCTTCGTGAAGAGGATCAAATGAAGTAGCTGACAGTCCCAATCGCTCTGCATATCTGCTAAATCCAAAATTTCCATCTACACTATCTTTAATCAAATCAGAAATATCTTCAAGGTAAAGTGTAGCCAAATGCCTCGCTTTGTCACGGCTTCCCATTGTCCCAAATGCCCATTCCAGATCATCTATCTGATCAAACCTTGAAGCTTCGGGCAGGTAGTTCCCTTCGCATATAATATGAGCCAATGTCGGATTCTTATCCTGCAAAAAGCCAATCACTGTATCGATGGTTCTTATATACTCATTTTTTAATTCATATATCCTTTTGCTATTTACTGACAATTCTGTTTCTGTTGAGTTAACCGCCTCAAAAAGTGCTTCTAATCCTTTAGAGGAAAACAATTCCAGAATTACTTCAATCCCCAAATCCACTTGATTGGAATCAATGTGCTTAATATTAAGAAACCCTTTGAGGTATGGAGTTGCCGGATATGGAGTGTTCAACTGAGTGAACGGTGGTGTAATAAGTAGTATTTTTTGACCCAAGGTGTTCAATGTTGTTTGAAGATACAAAGCTATTCCAATTGAGTAAGCAAATTGTTGAAATAGTGATATAGATCATATTTTCTCAACTAAAAATAGTAATATTCCTTAATAGTTTTACGCTCTCAACTATTTATCAATACTACACTATTAGTTAATGCGAACACCATATCTACTCCTCATACTTATCTCTGTATTTTTTTCCTGTTCCAAACAAAAAGTCAAAAAAAATCAAATTAGAAAAACTGAAAGAAAGGAGCTTAATGCGCTTGAAACAATAGTTAAAAATGATTGTCTGCATTGTCACAGCATAGAAGATAAAGTAGTGGGCCCTCCTTATCTTGATATTGCCCGACGACACCAGCACAATCCCGAAATGAAAAGTGTTTTGGGTAATAAAATAATAGAAGGAGGCGGTGGATTGTGGTATGGAGGTATGATGTCAGGACATCCTCTACTAAAGAAAAAAGAAGTAAACCTTATTGTTGATTGGATATTATCTCTTGACAAAAAGCGATCCCATCAGCTAGCCACTTCAAAAAAATCGAATCTAACTTCTATTTTTCAGCAACAGATTTCTCCATCAGATTCAAGCAAAATAAAAATGGAGGTTTTCAAACTTGAACAAATCATAAATAATTTTTCTGCTTTTGACAAAACCTCCAAACCGGACTTTACAGGTTTTGCGGATGAAATAAATCTGCTTGGCGATGAAGCATTTTTTCCATTAAAACCCCCATACTTATTGAAAGTTACAGGGAATTTAGAAGTAAAGCTTGGTGGTAAGCACTTTTTTAGACTTGCCAAAGAGGGTTCTGGACAAATTTATTTGGATGGTAAATCAATAATTTCAAATACAGAAACGGATAATGAAATAGTATTAGACATAGAACCGGGTCAACATCCATTTACCATCTACTACAGTGGAGTAGGAAAAAGCGATACTCTGTCATTTAGCTGGATAACTCCTGGTGCTGAATACTACTCTTTAGTACAGGTAGATTAAACCAGTCAAATACCATTTTCACTAACAAAAAAGCCTCGTCTGATATCAGACGAGGCTTCATTTTTTATTTATTTACTTAATTACTTAAGTTTTCCTACTACTGCTTTGAAAGCTTCAGGATGATTCATTGCCAAATCAGCTAAGACTTTTCTGTTCAAATCTATTTTAGCAACTTTCAGTTTTCCCATAAACTGAGAATAAGACAACCCATGCGCTCTTGCTCCGGCGTTTATTCTTTGAATCCACAACTGTCTGAACTCTCTCTTTTTGGCTTTTCTATCCCTATAGGCATATCCAAGTCCTTTTTCAACGGCATTTTTTGATACCGTCCATACGTTTTTTCTTCTCCCAAAATAGCCCTTGGCCATTTTCATGACCTTTTTTCTCCTGGCCCGGGATGCTACTGTGTTTACACTTCTTGGCATTTTAATTAAATTTTTTGATCATTGGCGGCCTTCTGGCACTTATTACCAATCACCTGGTGAATAAATAAACCTTCCGATCTAATCGGAAATTTTTAATCAGATGTTAAGCATTGCTTTCACGTTCTTCTCATCAGACTTGTGTACCAAGCCCATAGCAGTAAGATTACGTTTTTGCTTGGTCTCTTTCTTGGTCAGAATGTGGCTTTTGAAAGCATGCTTTCTTTTGATTTTGCCAGTACCTGTCAATTTGAACCTTTTCTTAGCTCCTGATTTAGTCTTAACTTTAGGCATTTTAAATATATAAATTAAACAAATTATTTCTTTTTGAGCACTTTAGGAGACAACATCAAAAACATTCGTTTCCCTTCCAATTTAGGAAGCTGTTCCACCTTTGCATATTCCTCTAGTGCCTGAGCAAATTTCAACAACAATATTTCTCCTCTTTCTTTAAAGACAATGGTTCTTCCAACAAAATGAACATAAGCCTTAACTTTTGCTCCTTCTTCCAGAAAGTTCATGGCATGCTTCAGTTTGAAATTGAAATCATGGTCGTCAGTATTAGGACCAAACCTTATTTCTTTTAAAACTGATTTATGAGCCTTAGCCTTAATTTCCTTCTGCTTTTTCTTTTGTTCGTATTTGAACTTAGAATAGTCTGTTATTTTACAAACCGGAGGATCAGCATTGGGTGAAATTTCCACTAAATCAAGTCCCTGATCTTCGGCCATCTGTATTGCAGTCCTGACAGAGTAAACATCAACCTTAACATTTTCACCAACTACTCTTACTTCTCTTGCGGTGATTTTATCATTTACTTTGTAGGGTTCCTCGACACGTCCTCTAGGCCCCCTTCTTTGAAATCTTTGTTTAGCGATTGTTATTTGTGTTTAGTGTTAAAAATTTTCAGATGCAAATATCACTATTATTTCCTTAAATGCAATAAATTGATATTGAATAAAGAATAAAATTGGAGGAATGAAAACATAAAATTATATCTAAAAACAGGCATTTCCAGAATATAATCTCAATAAAGGCCTTTGCTGTCTGGCTATTTCTTCAGATAGACCAGTTCCGCAATCTCTGAAACCTGTGCGTCATTGAAATGATTGAGATATGAAGAGCTTTCCTGATAAGATCTAAACTGTTCTTTTTCCTCAAAATGTGAAACTTTTTTACTTTTCAACAATTGAGATAATCCATTGGAGAGTTTGTTGTTGGTGAAGATTTTCATACGTAGTGTATTTAAACATTTATCATTATTGCCTAAGACCATGAATGATAAACCCACCCCCAATTTCTAATTAAAAATTTATAAAAAAAGCTGACAACCGTAAATATTGCTAAACTTACGCTTGTCAGGCTTAATTTTCAATTACTCTTCAATCAGTACATAGCTGGATGATACTGCAGAAACCTGAAATATTCCAAGAGCCCCTCCACTTATATTTGATCTGGGATTTGCAGGTAAAGGACTAAACACACCTCCATCAGAAAATATCAGATTGGCTACATCACTCCAATATATAAATTCTTTTTGTGTGAGGCTATACATTTCCATTGAAACAGAATCGCCAACAGAGTGGTATTCCGGTAATTCTAACCCTTCAATTGCTTCACCAATTGCCACATCGTCGGTTACAGTAATATCTTCACCATTGTCATTGAGCCATTCTTCATTTCTGTAAAACTTAAACAAGTAAAAGTTGTCTTCATCCTGAGGCTCTTTGGTATATACAAAAACGTTATAAAAACGCCCCTCATCTTCCGGATCTGAAAACTCTTCTTCGTTCAGACCATAAGTCAGGCTATCAATATTGGCTACTCCCAATAGCTCCTCACTGGCAGTATATTTTTCACCATCAATATCGATATCTAAATTATAAATACGACCTACCTGTCCCGTAAAAGCGGCACTGGGAAGATATAAACCTGGTTTTTCAGTTGATTCGGAAAAAGTATATGTATTTCCAAGATCGTCTGAGACACTCACCTGAGCAGAACTTACCGCCGGATTAGTTCCACTGCTATAGAAGTCAGCTGTTTTACCAATTTTTATATACTGCTGCCCCGGCCGGTTGGTTATCAGTCCTTCAATAACCACCTTGGATTCTACTTGGTTTACATCTAATATAATACCTTCCTCACATGCAAAAAAGAAGATACTAAATACGATTATTATAACTTTTTTCATTTTTAATTTAAAATTTAACATTGTAAGTAATTGATGGTAAAACAGGAAACAGATAAATGAGACGGGCTTCTTTTTCTGTCCCATCTCCTAAGATATTTCCATCCTTATCTTGCTTTGTTCTGGTATAAATGGTAAATGGATTTTTCCTGTTGTAGGTATTATAAACTGCAAAAGTCCAACTGGATTTCCACTTCCTGTCTTTATTCTTTCTTGAATTAAGTGTAGCTGATAAATCCAATCTATGATAGTCAGGTAACCTGTATTGATTCCTTCCGGTAAAATAATCCAGATTGTATCCATCCATTTCATATTTTCCTACAGGTAAGGTAAATGCTCTACCTGTATTGTAAACAAAATTCGAACCCAACGTCCACTTATCATTGACTACATAAGTTCCAACTATAGAAAGGTTGTGCCTTCTGTCATGGCTGGCTGGAAATTGTATGTTATTATTAACACCTGATATATCCATCTCCGTTTTGGAAAGTGTGTAGCTCACAAAACCCCTTAAATTACCCTTGTTCTTTTTCAGGTACAATTCAAGGCCATAAGAATCCGACTTACCCTTTCTGATTTCCACAGGTAAATCCATATTGAAAAAAACATTGGCATTGTCTGCAAAAACAGCAAGGTTATTGAGTTTTTTATAATACACTTCAGATGAAAACTCATAAGCATTGTCGTTGAGGTTTTTGAAATAGCCTAAAGCTACCTGATCAGACAATTGAGGGCCTATGTATGGAGAACTAGGCCACCAGGTATTAAATGGTAATGACACTACTGAGTTTGACAATAGATGCACATTTTGAACCATTCTATTATACGAAGCTTTAAGAGAAGTCGTAGCATCTAATTTATATCTTGCTGAAAATCTTGGCTGAAGGTTATGAAACACCTTGATTGTTTCAAAATTCCCATACTCTGTAGAATCAACTCTTGTTTTGTTGATATTGTCCTGAGGATCTTCATACTCATAAATAGTGGATGCCCCCACATTCTGAAAGATCGAATACCTCAGACCATATTGCAAAGTAAGATTATCTGATACACGCATTTCATTGCCAATGTAGAGCGCATGATCCAATGCCTGATAATTTTCTAAGATGGTGGTTTCAAATATTGAGTTGTCTGAATTTGGTGCAATCTTACCTGGTTTAAACTTTCTGTATGAACCATGATAACCAAAACTTATTTCGTTTGATGGATTTAAATAGTAAGTAAAATCCTCCTTAAACATCGCCTGTCGAATGCCTGCTGACCAATTCAGGCCCTGAGTAGGATCTGTTATTTCCAGATTGTAATCAAAATTGCTATATATCAGGGATGTATTTGAAAATAACCTGTCATTGAAGAGGTGATTCCAACGAAAAGTAGCCGTTCCATTTCCCCAACCAAATGAACCATCATCTCCAAATTTCTGGACATCTCTACCAAAATATCCGGCAATAAAAAAGCGGTTGTTGTTGTTTTTTCTCCAATTGATTTTACCGTTCAAATCATAGAAATAGACTTTATTGCCATCTGTTGCTCCGGCCGTCAACACATCTACATAAGAACGCCTCGCAGAAAAAATAAATGAACTCGCATCTTTCTTTATCGGGCCTTCTAACATCACTCTACTGGATAGCAAACCAATGCCAGCTGATCCTTCCAGTTTTTTATTATTCCCATCTTTGGTTCGAACATCCAGTATGGAAGACAACCGGCCTCCATACTGTGCCGGAATTCCTCCTTTAATAAGTTCCGAATCTTTAATAACATCGGCATTGAACACAGAAAATAAACCAAATAAATGCGAAGGGTCATATATTGGTGCTTCATCTATCAAAATGAGGTTTTGATCAGAAGTACCTCCGCGCACAAAATATCCTGATGTCCCTTCTCCGGCAGAAATTACTCCTGGTTGCATTTGTACATTTTTAATAATATCAGCTTCACCAAATAAGGCCGGTAATAACTTCACCTGATTCACATCAATACTTTGTGAGCTCATTTTGATATCTTCAATATTGACATCTTCTTTTTCTGCTGTAATTATTACATCTGTAAGTTCAGTTACATCAGGTTGCAATTCGATATTCAAACTCATATTTGAGTTTAGTTCAATGGTCTTGGTCAGGTTTTTGTACCCCACATAAGAATACACCACATTGTAAGTCCCCTTATCCAGGGTAATGGAATAAAATCCATAATGATTGGAAGCTGAGCCCCCTTTAAGTTCAGTTACATAGGCTGTTACTCCTATGAGCTCTTCGCCATTAGAAGCATCTCTGATGTAGCCATTTAGGGTTAGTTTCTCTTGCGATCGGGCTTGATAGGATGTTCCAATCACGATAACGAACAGCAATACCGTTCGAAAAATTGTTTTGATTAGCATTTTAAAATTTAGTTTTTGAAATTAATTTGATTGATTAATAATTGCGGCTGATATCAATTCGAATGCCTGTTGATTAAAAGTTTGTTTTTCAAGCATTTATTATTTGCGGTTAAGATTATGACTTCATTTTCTGTCCGTTTTAAAGGTTTAAAATGTACGATAGCGACCAAAATTTGTAAGGAGGTTGATTTAGCTACTCAACTTGCCTTCAAAAACATGACAACCAACTCAAGTTTTACCCTCAAGGACACGGGAAAACTTCGAATGGTTGTGATAATATCAAAAAAAAAAGACCGGAAAATTTCCGGTCTTTTTTGTCTATAAAAAATATTAATATTTATCCTGTGTTTCTCATAGCACTCGCTATGGCATTAATAGACAACATCAATTTTGTCTGAGAATCTGCGATATCCGGATCATTGTCTTTTTTCTGTTGACGCCATTTTTTCAATAAGGCTATTTGCTTCTTATGTAAATCGACCATCACTGTGGCTCTTAACTTATTAGAATAATAATGATTTACTCTACGAGTTTCGATATTCTCCTCCAATAGGTCATACAAATAGTCTCTGGTAAGCTTCAATTCTGAAAGAAACATATTCAGAAATTTTTCTTTGATTTTTTGATCTTCAACCAAATCGGCATATTCTGCCATTATTTTTTCATCAGTGGCCGCAAGACTAGTATCTACATTGGTCAGCACATATCTGATAAAAATATCGGTTTTAGTAGCTTCTTTGAATTTGTCGTATTCTTCGGGGCTTTCGGTTTTCAACTTATGCAAGGTGGTACCGATTCCATACCAACTGGTCATGTGATACCTGCATTGACTCCATGAAAACACCCATGGAATTGCGCGTAAATCTTCCAAGCTATTGGCTCCTGTTCTTTTCGCTGGCCTTGATCCTATCTTGCTTGTCTCTATAGCATCTATAGGTGTAGCCTGACGAAAGTATGGAATAAACCCATCTTCACGAAGAAGGTTTTCATAATGTTTCTTACTATTTGCAGCGAGCTTTTCTATTATATCAGCCAGAGGATGGTAGTGTCTTTTGGTGGATTTATCCAAAATAGTTTTAGACATAGCATTGGCAGCCAAAAGCTCTAAATTATAAGTTGCATTTACCTTATTTTCATATTTCTGGGCAATCGTTTCGCCTTGCTCGGTCAACCTAATCTCACCATTTATCGCATTATAAGGGAGTGCTTTGATAAAGTAATGTGTAGGGCCTGATCCACGGCTTATCGATCCACCTTTTCCATGGAAAAATCTAATCTTCACTCCATTATCTACTCCAACTTGTGCCAGTTTGTACTGAGCCTTGTACAAATTCCATTGGCTGGCCATAATACCACCGTCCTTATTACTGTCACTGTAGCCAACCATGACCTGCTGTACCGGTATCTCCCATTTGTATTGTTTTTGGAGAAAATCCATAGTGTTTTTGGTGAAGGCGTGGTTAAGAAAACCGTTCAATATTTCGGTACCGTTTTCTAAGTCTTCAATAGTCTCCAGCAATGGAACAACCGGAACTTTACAGGCAATACCATTTTCCGTCAACTCTGTCAATCCAGCTTCTCTGGCCAATAGGTACACAACAAGTAGATCAGAGACTGATCTGGTCATGCTAACGATAAAGGATCCTATACCTTCTGTACCAAACTGAAATATATGTTGTTCAATCACCCGATAGCAATCCAAAACAGCCTTTGCATTACCTTCCAGTTTGGCATTTATGCTGGTAAAAGGACGGTTGGTTTTTAATTCTTTGGTAAGAAACTCTACTCTTTTAGCTTCATCCCATTCTGCAAAATTGGTTTCCTCATATTGAGCAGCTTTGAGCAGTTGTTCAACAGCTTTATCATGGAAGTCACTGTTTTGTCTGATATCAAGATTGGCCAATCGGAATCCGAAGGTTTCTACTATTCTGATTGCATTGTTGACATCATCAAATGCGACTGATTTAGCTCCATAGGCTATTAGACTCTTTTGCAATATCTTTAAATCATTTAACAATTCTGAAGAATACACATAACATCCTTTGTGTTCAAACAAATGAGTAGCATGCCCCCTCTCCGAATCTACCGGAAGTTTAAACACCATCAGGTTGGTAAATTGTCTAAACGCCTCTCCTTCATTTCTACTAATAGCAATCTCTCCCCTTTCATCAAGTTCAGACAGCATTTCTTGTACTCGTTCTTTTAGTCCTCCTTCGCTACTTTCAAGAGCACAGCTAAAACTCAACCGCTTTAATAAGGTCATCAACTTGCGTCTGATTACAATAATCGAATGTAACCTCAGTTGTTTTAAAGTATCTGCGGTAATTGCCGAAGTAATGAGCGGGTGACCATCTCTGTCTCCACCTACCCAGTTGCCAAATGCGATTTTTGGGAAAGCATGTTTTTCAAGAATATCTTCAATTTTATTACCGGACTCACTCCATGCCTGTAACAACCTCCTGTCAAGCACGGGGATTACCTGGGGAAATACATTTGTCAGATAATGCAAAATATTAGCAAGTTCAGATTGTACATCTGGTTTTTCCAGGTATATCTCCCCTGTTTTCCACAAGCGGTATAGCGTAAGCTTGACATTGTGTCTTATGTTGTTTCTTTCCCTTTCCGTAAACATTTTGTTCTCCAACTGAACCAACAAAAGATATAATTCCCGGTGGTGATCTAATACTGTTCCCCGTTTGGCTTCTGTAGGGTGCGCTGTTAATACAGGTTCAATGCGGATTTTGGGAATATTCTCAATAATTGTTTCAGAAGAAATCCCGTTTTTCAGTAAGTCGTTAATGTTTTGAGCCCACAAACCATTTTCTGCTGCAAGAGACTTTTCGTTTTCCAGTTTTCTTCTGCTTTGTACTGCCCCATTTACCTCGACCATATTCACCAACTGAAATACCAAAGAGTACAACTGAACATGTTTTCCTGTAATACTATCTCCCAAGTTGTCTGCCAGGTCATTTATAAAAGGAATTTGTCCGGCAATATCCGCTTCCCCATTATCTTCCAGAATTTCTTTTAAAGCAACCAGTAAAAATTCGAGATCATAATAAGGCTTTCCGAGCTTTTGCTGTACTTCTTGTAATATTTTCTTCATTATAGTGATTTTGTTAATATTTTGACAATGATTTTGAGGTTCTGTTGTTTTGAAAGTGCAATTTAGATTGTTTTTACATCAATTCATAAAATGACTGGAGTTAGAAAAAACTCAAACCAATTGTTCTTTTCATTCCAAAACTTCGACTGCACTTTTCCCTGCGATAAACCCTGTAGTCCATGCAGCCTGAAAATTAAATCCACCTGTAACACCATCAATATCCATTACTTCCCCTGAAAAATAGAGACCGGGGCACACTTTGCTTTCCATTGTTTTCACATCAATGTTCTGTAAGCTTACTCCACCACATGTTACAAACTCTTCTTTGAAGGTTGTTTTTCCCTTTACCTTATAAAGGTCATTTAGAAGTACATTAATTAATTGATTCAATTTCTTCTTTGGCAAGATGTCCCAAACCTGCTCTTGAGAAATGTCCACCTTTTCCAAAAGAAATAACCACAAGCGAGATGGTAAATTAAATGGATTCTTATTGATCATTTTCCTTTTCCTGAAACCATCAAATTCTAAATGTAATTTCTCCCGAAGTTGATTTTCATTAAAGCTTCCAAGCCAATTGATCCTGACTTCAAAATCGTAATTTCTGGTATAGAGTTCTCTCGCTGCAAAAGCAGAGAGTTTTAGTATAGCCGGTCCACTCATACCCCAATGAGTAATTAATAAAGCTCCTTGATTTTTCAATTTAGTTCCTTGAATAGAAACAGTCACATTATCAGCAACCAGCCCCATAAGAGACTTGATAGGCTCATTGGGCATATTAAAGGTAAATAAAGAAGGAATCGGTGGCTCTATTTTATGACCTAACTCCTGCAGCCACAGATAAGAAGACATTTTAGGACTACCACCTGTGGTAACAATAATCTTATCTACCGCTACTTTTTCATAGTCAACATCTAAAATAAAGTAACCTCCATCTTGTATTACTTTTTCAACAGTACTTTCCTTTCTAATTTCTACTCCTAACTTTCTGGACTCGGTCAACAAACAATCAATTATGGTCTGTGAGTCATCAGTAACAGGAAACATTCTGTTATCAGCTTCAACTTTCAGCTTTACCTGCCTTGACTCAAACCACTTAATAGTGTCTTTTGTATAAAATTGTGAAAAAGCCTTTTTCAAAAACTTTTCTCCTCTGGGATATTTTCCAGCCAATTCAGAAATACTGAAACAAGAATTAGTCACATTGCAACGCCCTCCACCAGACACTTTGACTTTTGCCAGTAGCTTTTTTGTCTTTTCAAACAAAACTACCTCGACATTCTTATTATAATTTTTACAAGAAATGGCAGCAAAAAAACCTGCAGCTCCCCCACCTATCACTGCTATTTTCATTTGGTATCTATTCTGTAGTGAAAAAAAACAAAAATATTCCTTTTTAAGGGAAAGACGACTCAGACAAAGAATCAATCTTTTGAAGGAAGCAGAACAACTAAATCACTATGCACTGCAGGTGTATAGGTTTAACTCATTTTGTGACCAATAAATCAAAAGTCAATACTGTATGACTAATAATTAATGGATAAATCACTACTTTTGCAGCAATTTTAGAACCAAATAATAATTAAAGGACGATGTTTGACAATCTTAGTGTAAAGCTGGACAAAGCGTTTAAAACGCTGAAGGGACAAGGCAGGATAACTGAAATAAATGTTGCTACAACAGTAAAAGAGATCAGAAGAGCACTCATTGATGCCGATGTAAACTACAAGGTTGCCAAAGACGTCACAGACAATATTAAAGAAAAGGCTCTGGGACAGGATGTATTGATCGCTGTATCCCCGGGGCAATTGCTTACCAAGATTGTAGCAGAGGAGTTGACACTGTTGATGGGTAAATCCAACGAACCTATCAATTTACTGGGTGATCCAAATATTATTCTTATTTCAGGTTTACAGGGTTCAGGTAAAACCACTTTTAGTGGAAAACTTGCCAACCACCTCAAAAGCCAAAGAAATGTACTTTTGGTAGCCTGTGATATTTACAGGCCTGCCGCAATAGATCAGCTAAAAGTATTGGGCGAGCAAATTGACGTGGATGTATATGCTGAACCTGAAAACAAAGACGCACTCAGTATTGCAAAAAATGCCCTGAAATACGCCAAAGAAAACAACAAAAAAACAGTAATAGTCGATACTGCCGGACGTTTGGCAGTGGATGAGGAAATGATGCGGGAGATAGAGTCACTGAAAAAGAATCTGAATCCGGCGGAAACCCTGTTTGTAGTTGATTCCATGACAGGTCAGGATGCGGTAAACACAGCCAAAACCTTCAACGAACGATTGAATTTTGATGGTGTGGTATTGACCAAACTTGATGGTGATACCCGGGGTGGAGCAGCACTTTCTATCCGCACTGTTGTCAATAAGCCCATCAAATTCATCAGCCACGGTGAGAAAATGGAAGCCCTTGATCTGTTTCATCCGGACAGGATGGCCAACAGGATTTTGGGTATGGGTGATGTGGTGTCTTTGGTTGAAAAAGCACAACAGAACTTTGATGAAGAAGAATCCAGAAGAATTCAGAAGAAAATCAGAAAGAACCAATTCGGTTTTGATGATTTTTTATCTCAATTGGAGCAAATCAAAAAAATGGGTAACCTAAAAGACCTGATGGGAATGATCCCGGGTGTAGGCAAAGCCATAAAAGATATAGACATTGATGACGATTCGCTGAAACCAATAGAAGCAATCATCAAATCAATGACACCCTCCGAAAGAGAAAATCCGGATATTATCAATGGAAACAGGAAAATCAGAATCTCTAAAGGCAGTGGCACCACTGTGCAGGAAGTAAATCAACTGCTGAAGCAGTTTGACCAAATGCGCAAAATGATGAAAACCATGAACAAAATGGGTGGAGCCAAACGAGCACTGCAAGGGATGAACCTGATGGGTCGATAAAAAGTGAAAGACATTCACGGACAAGCCATTCTCGATTACCATCTCGGAGACCGTCAATCCAGACTTTTCATTAACAACACTTATGGAGAACCCGAAGAAATGCCCGTTGAGGTATATTTCAGGTCAGTTGATGACTTTTCTGAAATAGAAACCAAAGCCATGGCTCTTTGTTCAGGAAAGATATTGGATATAGGTGCGGCAGCTGGCTCTAATGTATTGGCACTACAAAATGAAGGCAAAGAAGCTTATGCACTGGAATTATCAGAAGGGTGCGTTGAAGTAATGAAAGCCCGAGGCATTTCCAATGTCATTTTTGAAGATTACAAACAACACTCCGGCAAATATGACACTCTCCTGTTATTGATGAATGGAATCGGTATAGCCGACACACTCAATGAAATTCCTGATTTCCTGAAAGTTTGCAAGGGACTTCTTAACCCGGGAGGACAAATCATTTTGGACTCATCAGATATCAAATACTTGTATGACGAAGACCCTGATATTGAAGTCCCCTATCCTTATTATGGTGACATCCGCTATCAATATGAATACAAAGGTCAGCCGGGCGAATGGTTTAACTGGGTATATGCTGATCAGGAAATGCTTACGCAAATTGTAGAAGATGCAGGGCTACAGATTGAAATAATTATTGAAGATGAATTTGATCAATACCTTGCAAGGATTACAGGATTTTAATCTGAAGGTTACTATTCAATAGAAATCATGTATCTACAGTTTTGTCAAATTTCTATCTTGTTTTCTGGAATACCATGCGCTTGGTAGTCAGTCTGTGTGCCTAAGATTCTTAACTTCCTGCCCCGCCAGCCATAGCCGTCAGTTCAGGATGACAAGGGTACAGGTGAACCAAAACTAATCATCCTTCCTAAAGCCTGATGTAACACTACTACATTTAGTTTTTTCACGCTGAGCGTAGCGAAGTGTCTCAACTTATTTGTTTTTTTAAAGTAATCAACCTCCCTTTATCATATTCTAATTTCTATTAACCTTACGCTCTACCACAACAACTCTCCTACTTATTCCTAAATAGAATATTTTTTAGAAAAAAATTAAATATGTTATGCGTGCATACTAAGTATTATTCGTATATTTGAACATGTTATGCATGCATAACATGTTAAAGTAGTAAACATTACTAATTTCTATTCTCACTATGGAAACATTACAAAAAAAATATTCAATTAAAGGAGGTGAATTTCTCATCCGTGAAACGAATTGTCAGGATGTATTTATTCCTGAAGAATTCACTGAAGAGCAAAAGATGATGGCAGATGCCACTACTGATTTTATAAAAAAAGAAATCTATCCAAACATTGAGAAAATAGAAAAACAAGAAGACAACATCATGCCTCAACTCATGGAAAAGGCTGGTGAACTGGGTCTTTTGGGTATTTCTGTACCGGAAGAATATGGTGGTCTTGGAATGAATTTCAACACATCAATGCTTATTGCAGATAAAGTAGGATCCACAGGGTCTTTTTCTACAGCTTATGGTGCCCATACAGGTATAGGAACCCTTCCTATTCTTTATTACGGCACAGAAGAGCAAAAGCAAAAATACCTTCCACTGATTGCTTCAGGAGAATGGAAATCCTGCTACTGCCTGACAGAACCTGATTCAGGATCGGATGCCAATGCAGGAAAAACCAAAGCAGTACTGACAGAAGACGGTAAGCATTATTTGATCACAGGTCAGAAAATGTGGATCTCTAATGGAGGCTTTGCAGACCTGTTAATTGTATTCGCCAAAATAGAAGATGATAAAAAATTGACTGCATTTATTGTAGAGAAGACATTCGGTGGAATAACCATGAATGACGAAGAAGTGAAGTTGGGTATCAAAGGATCATCTACCAGGCAGATATTCTTCAACGACACCAAAGTGCCTGTTGAAAACATGCTTTCAGAAAGACAAAATGGTTTCAAAATAGCCGTAAACATACTCAACATAGGAAGGATCAAACTGGGTGCAGGTGTTATCGGTGGCTGTGTAGAAGTAATCAACACCGCCGTAAACTACGCCAATGAGAGAAAACAATTTGGAGTCTCTATCTCAAGTTTTGGTGCTATCAAGCACAAGATCGCAGAAATGGCCATCAAAACATTTGTAACGGAATCCACTGCATACAGAGCGGGACAGAATATTGACGACAAGATTGAAGATCTGATTGCAAGTGGTACTCCTGATGGAGAAGCCAAATTGAAAAGCTTTGAACAATTTGCCATTGAATGTGCCATTATAAAAATACACGGATCGGAAGTACTCGACTATATAGTAGATGAAGGGGTTCAAATCTATGGTGGCATGGGCTTTTCAGAAGAAGCTCCTATGGCGAGAGCCTATAGAGATGCCAGGATCACCAGAATCTATGAAGGTACCAATGAAATCAACAGAATGCTGTTGGTAGGAATGATCCTCAAAAGAGCATTGAAAGGTGAACTGAATATCATGGAGCCTGCTATGGCAGTAGCCAAGGAATTGACTTCTGTTCCCTCTTTTGAATCAGTGGACTTGTCACAACCATTTGCTGAAGAAAAAGAAGTACTCAAGAAACTGAAAAAAGCGGTATTGATGGTAGCCGGTAAAGCTGCCCAGTCTTTCGGTCCTAAACTGGACGATGAGCAGGAAATACTGATGAACATAGCCGACATGCTGATCGAAATATACGCCAGTGAATCGGTACTGCTTAGAGCTGAGAAACTGATGCTGACAAAAGGAGAAGAAGCTTGTAAGCTTCAAATCAATGCAGCCAAAGTTTACCTCAACGATGCAGTAGATAAAATCAATAAAGCAGGAAAAGAAGCCATCTGTTCATTCACCACAGGAGACGAACAAAAAGTAATGCTCATGGGAATGAAAAGATATACGAAAATAAGCACTGTTAACCCAAAGCAGCTTAGGAGAGAAATTGCAGATGCAATAATCTCCAAAAATCAATATGTGTTTTAATTAATACGTATTGCGATTCTACTTATAAAGCCGTCCCGATATTTTCGAGACGGCTTTTTTTCTGCTATTATCCCCATAACTCTGAATAAATATCAAACAGATAGACTGATATATATCAACCCATGAGGTAACAAAAGTCACCGAATAGGTATATTGTATCTGCTACCTTTGATTCATACCAAAAACAAATACGATGGCAAAAGTAGTCATATTAGGCGCAGGGGTTTCCGGGCATACAGCCGCATTGACCTTGAGACGGAAACTGTCAAACAAACACGAAGTGGTAGTTGTTAGCCCAAACAGCAAATATCAATGGATGCCGTCAAATATCTGGGTGGGTATTGGAAGGATGAAATCCAAACAGGTAACCTTCTCGCTGGCTCCTGTGTACAAACGCAAGAGAATCAGTTTTCATCAGGCCAAAGCAGTTTCTATACATCCGGAAGGCAACATCAAAGAAGCCAAACCTTATGTTACCATTGATTATACCGATCCTGAAAAACAAGGGGTACAAGAAACAATCACTTATGATTATCTGGTCAATGCAACTGGCCCCAAATTGAATTTTGAGGCAACAGAGGGGCTTTCCCCGGAAGTCGGACACTGCAACTCAGTTTGTACTTTTGGCCATGCCGAAAATACGTGGAACAACCTGCAGGCTGTAATAAAAAAAATGGAAGCCGGGCAAAAACAAACTCTTGTGGTTGGAACAGGCCATGCTATGGCCACCTGCCAGGGAGCCGCTTTTGAATACGTATTAAATATCGCTTTTGAAATAAAAAAACGAAATCTGGAAGAACAGGCAGAATTGATCTGGATCACCAATGAATATGAAGTTGGTGACTTTGGAATGGGTGGAGCATATGTACAACGCAATGGATACATCACTTCTACCACGGTATTTGCGGAATCTATACTGGCAGAATACGGTATCCGGTGGATCAAACGTGCCGGAGTTCAAAAACTAGATGGCAAGAAAATATATTATGAAAACCTGGATGGAGAAAGCCTGGAACTCCCCTACGACTTTTCAATGCTGATACCTTCATTTTCCGGAGTAGGGTTAAAAACATATGACAAAAACGGACTAGACATTACAGATACCGTATTTGCAGCCAATGGGTTTATGAAGGTAGATGCTGACTATACAGCAAAGCCTTATGAAGAATGGGACGCAGAAGACTGGCCATCTGTATATCAAAATCCTACTTACGACAATATGTATGCTGCAGGTATTGCTTTTGCTCCGCCTCACGCTATTTCAAAGCCAATGAAATCCAAAACAGGAAAAATGATTTCGCCAACACCTCCCAGAACGGGTATGCCATCTGGGGTTATAGGCAAAGTTGTAGCACTGAATATAGCCGAAAAGATAAAGAAGGGGATTTCTACCAACAACCACAGAGCCTCTATGGCCAAAATGGGTGCAGCATGCGTGGTTTCAGCAGGCTTTGGCATGACAAAGGGTATGGCAGCCACTATGACGGTTTTCCCAATAGTGCAAGACTGGAAAAAATACCCACGCTGGGGAAGAAACCTGAGTTATACCGTTGGTGAAGCCGGGCTTGCAGGCCATTGGATCAAAGTTATGTTACATTATCTTTTTCTATACAAAGCCAAAGCACGTCCGTTTTGGTGGTTAATCCCTGAATGACATGAACGCTAAAAAATTTATCCCTTATTCTGAAGTAAGCTTTGCTACTGTACCCGGTAAAAGCACACGTTTCTGGCGAAATTTCTGGCCCTGGCAAATTATACGGTTCATCGTATTGAACCTGAAAATGATGCGTATAGTTGTGGGTGGGCATTCTTAAAATCTAGTTAATACAAATACACTTATATATTAGAAATACTGAATGCAGCAACACTCACCTAATATTACGTCAGTACTGACGTAGTATAACGAAGATTAGAAATTTCATTAGTATGAGACAAGTATTTAAAATCTCCAATTTACGTAGTGATTTTCGAAGTTTCACCAAGCCTACTTCATAATGCTTTAGCAATTTCTTGATTAGGAAGTATTTCTAGCTATTGACGGCAAGTCTCAATACCTGAGACAATGAATTTACCACAACTTCAGAGTATATCAAGTTCTCGGGTTGTTCTTCTTGAAATTCAAAGTTGAATAGGACTGAGTACATTTTTCTTCTTTCTTCTTCGCCGTACACAATACACTCATGCTTAACCAACCTAAAGTGAGAATTTGAGGCTTTTTTAAGCACTATTTTGGTCAACCCGATTATTGATAAGTTATCATAGTCAAGGTCATCAATACTTTGATATCTTTTATCAAATTCTTCTTTGAATAGAATAGCACTGGGATCTTTTAGATTACTTGAAATTGTCTTTTTTAGTAAAGACTTGTATGCTTCTTCGTCATCATCTTCAGTTGATGGCCAAGTCATAAAGAAAGAAAAACTTCTTTTGTGGACAGCTTGAAATTTAAATATTAGATCTACTTTTTCATCAATCGGAACCTTATTCTTGGAAATATTACCATCGTAATCAAGGTTCACAGCATCTACAGGAAAAATCCGTTCACTTCCTCTCATGATGCCTTCGTATTTCTGTCTTAGATGAGAACCGATTTCTTGACTTTCAACCACTGCATTGACAAGTTTAGTACTTAGAGTCATAAATATCTTACTTCGTTTTTCAAAGCATACAACCTTTCCTTTGGTAATTGTTAGTGTCCCTGTTTCATTTTCTTCCCAATCAATCAGCCCATTATTTTTAAAAATATATAAGTCGTGCATTTCTTCGGCTGGAAAAGTGATCACACCAACACCATTATCATGTGAAACACATTCTCTAATAAATTCCACCCATTTTTCTCTTATTAAATCTTTGTGCGCTGAGTTGTTTAGATAGGTCGGTGTTGTGCTCATAAGAGTCAGTTCTTAATGTTTTTCCAGTCGTTTACCTTTTGATAAAAGAGCTTTCTAAGCTTCTGGACATCCCCATCCGCTTCCTTGAACGCACTTTCAAAAATCAAAAAAATGCTTTCTAGATATTCCCAATCCTTTTTCTTGAATTTTTTAACTATTGACTCATCAACTTCTACAGTTGAAGTCTTAGCTGATGAATCTACAATTCGAATGGGTGCAAATACTTTTTCTTCTTCAGAAGTATCGCTCTCTTTTGATGATCCTTTTTTTGGTTTTGGAGGGTGTGAAGCTTTTGTATACTCAACTTTAGCTGAGCTCAGTATTTTTCTACCAGCCTCCTTCTTTGCATTTTTCTTTTCTTCTTCTCTAAAATCTCTTGCCCCCTGATAAAGAGCAAGAGCCATTTTAAACACTTTATCATCCAATAGTCGATGAAGAAAATTCTGAAGTGCCAAATAATGTTGGTGAGTTACTCTGAATGACTTCCTGTCAATATTCATGGCATCTTCAAGACCCTTTTCGATATATAATTCACCTGAAACCCAGCTCCTAAAGAGCTGATAAGTATAGTAGGGGAATTTCATGAAGGAATCATCAAACCCGTAATTATCAGAAATAGGAACGTTTTTAATTCTAATAGCAACTCCATTATATTCCTTAGGAAAAATTATTCCATGTTGTACATAGAAATATCCTGTCAATTTTATCTCGTCACCATCTTCATTCGGAACTTTGATGCTTTCTTTAAATGATAGGTACTGAGAATTTACATCCTTATTTTTTGAAAAGTAAATTGGTTTTTTGAGATATATCCCGTCCAAATCAACTTTAAAATCAAGTTGTTTATGTCGAGCAACAATGTCATCTATGATTTCATCATTTGCGTTCTCAATTGGCCCTCCATCAATATATTCCACAGGGATATATGATGCCAAGTCAATAATAAATTGCACATAGGCATTATCCTCGCTGAATGATTTTAGCTTATTACTAGTATGAAACTCTAGCAAGTCCTTCATGCTAGTAAAAAAATTCTTATCGTAATTTTTGTTTTTTTTCTTAAGTAACTCCGACAAATACTGCTTGTCATCAAGGATATTTTTAACAGATTCCTTAAGTCCTAAAAGACGAATAATTGTATAATGTTCGTCAGAATCTTCCGCATCATTAACCAATTCATATTCGCCTTTTATAATCCCCTCTTCTTCACCTTCATCCGGAACAGCTGCATCTTCAAAATATTTTTTAAAATTTATATTCGCAGTAAACTTAAGTGGCTCACCTTTTTTTGTAGATGTTATCTCCAACTCATGGCAGATTTCATTTACTGCTATAAAACCAATGCCAATTTTTCCTATCAAAGGTCTTTTGAGCATTTCAGATAGGCTAGAATCGGTTCGCTTTGTTGAATGGCTAATCCATGCAAATTTCTTATCAAAATCGACAGCATTCATCCCTTTTCCATCATCAATAATTGTTATGCTATCATGAACAGGTTTTACTCTGATAGTCACCACTTTGGCATCTGCGTCATAGGAATTATTTACAAGCTCCTTAATGCAACTGGCTGGAGAACTATATATCCCTGAACTTAAGTCATTAATTATTTGAGTATGGACTTTGATTCTGCCCTTTTGAACGACATCCAGTGTAAGGTCTATTTTGTTATCAGTGAGATCACTCATAATCTTTCTCGTCTAATTCAACCTTGATTTCGCTCAAAATCAATTCATTCTTTATTTTAAGTGATAAATCACGATTTTCTAAAAACCTCTTGTACTTATGTGTTACTTTATTAGTATAAACATAAATATCTTTTTTCGAAATTAACGGCTTAAATTCTTCTATTTCTGATGTAAGAAAGAATTCAGGTTCTACTCCGAATTTTGACAATGGGGCTTTTTGGATACAGGATTCGATAGATTCAAGTATCGATTCATGATCCGAATTTGGAATTAAAAGAATGGCATACTTACATTTTACGATTGCGTTTAATTTTTCTGGTTGGCCATTCGTTTTTTGGACAAAAATTTTCGAAACAGACTGCTTTAAATCAGTATCTATTTTTTGATAAAGGATTTTTGCAAACTTTAGACATCTCAGGTTTATTATTAAATCCCTGAAGTCTTCTTGTAAGTATTTGTTCTTCTCTTCTATTTCATATTCTCTCTTCTTGTTGTTACCTGTTTCCTTCAAGTAATTCTCGAACATTTCTATATACTCAGTATTTAACTCAAAGCCTAAATACTTGCGTTTCATATTGTCAGCTTTTGCTAAGACTGCTCCAGACCCAGAAAAAACATCCAAAACAGTCTCTCCCTCTCTAGTCGTCAACTTTAAAATTTGCGCAATCATTTCCTCTGGCAAAGGACAGAAATGATCAATATAACCATCACCCCATGATCCTTGTGTTGGAATATCAAAATGCCATATAGCATCTGGCGTTTTTCCTTTTGGATTGTAACGTTCAGGATATTTTACCCACCATTTTTTTAAAGATTGAAAATCACGTACCTCATCAACATAAAAATTGTATTCTTTAGTTTTTGAAAACATTAAAACATACTCAAACAAATTCCTCATTTGACCTTTGTGAGCCCAGGGGACCGTTCGATCTTTACCCCAGATAATTACTTCTTGTAATTTCCAACCTACTTGAGTTATTTTGTTTGAAAAATCAAAGGGAAGAGGAACAACTTCTCCATCTCTTCTAAAGGCATCAATTATAACCCATAATGTTCCCGTTTCTTTTGTTGCATCATAGACCTTTTTGAAAACTAGCTCTAAATCATTTAAATAATCATCATACTTTTGTCCGTATCCTATTTGATTTTTAGAACCATAATCTTTTAAGTCAAAATAAGGGGGTGAAGTAATAGTAACATCAACAAGTGGTTCTTTAATTACAGTATCAATTTCCCGAGCATCAATATTATGCACTGTATATATATCCTTCATTCTTTTTTTTACCGCAACAAATTTTGTGCATAAAATTAGTACTTTTGGCTCAAATGATAGTAGCAAACAGAATTTAATGAACCAGATTGAACAACACCCGAGATTGAATCTTTCAAATTTGACTTTAATTGAATCAAAGATAATTCTTGGAAGTTTTCCAACTTGGACTTTAACTGGCTCGGATACTGAAAAAAACAATCAAAAAGAAACTGAAAGAACTGAAAATGGGGACATCCCTTACTTTTATGGCAGTTCATCAAATAGATTCTGGATTTGGTACAAAAACTATATTGATCAGAGTATCCCGATAAAAGATATTAGTTCAATTGAAAAGAGTCTCAAAAGGAATGAAATAGGCATCACAGACGTTATTATTTCTTGTAGTAGAAAAGGGAAATCAGCATTAGATAAACATTTAACAAATCGAACCTACAATTTTACCTTTTTTAAATACCCAAAAAAAGGACAAACTCTTAAAATCCTCTGTACTTCAAAAGGGGTTATGAACGACATGTTTCTCAGTCGGAAATTCTTCAACATTCACCCACATTTATCAATCAATCAGAAAGAATCTAACAATTTTCAAAAAAAACTAGCACCCAATTTTAATGGTAATTTAGAGTTAGTAAGAATGCCGTTTTATCAAGAAATTGATGTCCACCAAGGAGGGAAAATAAAATGTTTTGCCTTACCGTCACCAGGGAGTCCTTTTAGGAGATTGATTGATTTTGGACATGTTGCAGATAGTTCTGATAAGTTTTTGAGTAATTATTTGAAAACAGTTTTCGATTGGTTCAATACCTGAACTCCAGTAATTTCTTAATTGGTTTTTTATTTGTATTGCATTTACGGTTACAGATAAATTGACCACAAAAAAACCGTCCCCAAAAAATGGAGACGGCTTTCTAAGCTAATTATTTTGTACTATAACCTTACTTACACTTCAAATAAGCCTGAGTGGTAGTGTAATACTTGGCAAGCATATTGGGTACTTCCCAGTCTGGTAGTTTTCCATCTTTAAGGTATTCCAGATACTTTTCTGTCACCTGAGTAAAGTGGGCTTCATGTCCCTTTTTGTATTTTTCAGGAATAGCAACAATCCATCCATTGGCAGACTTTTCAATCGCCACTCCCGGGTATTGTGCATTGATTTTGTCTATTCCCTTTTGAAGTTCCTGCCCGAAGGCAGCTGCATCTACTCCAGCAATTGGCTCCACATATAACATAGGTTTGTAGCCCTGCTCCTGCCCTTGCCTGATCACCAAGTTAGATTTTGTTCCCCTCATAATGGAATAATGTGTATCCTTGGCTCCTTCTGGTGCTTCGTAGTTCCAGATCACAGAAGCTTTGGCATAAATGCCCTTGATCTTATAATTGATCTCTCCGTTTGCAAATACATGTAATACAGAGTCATTTTGAACATCTTTCAACAGGTCGTCAGGATAACCATCCAGCCCTGTCACTCTATTGAATTGAGAAGGAGTAAGTTTTGTAGGCCATCTTTTTGCCGACACTATTTCCACATCCTTTTCATAGTCAATAATTTGCTCAGGAAAACATTCCCACTGGATCAGATCAACCAAGTGTGTGTTAACATCCACTATCCCCTCGCCTTGTTTGGAAACATCAAAAAACCAGGATGGCCTGATCAACGCTTTTCCAGATACATATTTGAAAAAATGATGTACACTTTCCTTGGTTACTGCCGGATTATCTTCACTCCCTACTTCCAACTGGCCAAAGACTGAAGGCATCTGAGACAAGCTCTTTTGCAAAATTGTAGAAATCTCATAACGCTCGGTCATGATGTCATACAACAACACACCATTTGCTTCTGCCAGTTCAAAAGCTTCTTTAAGCAAGTCAAACTTTTCTGGTGTTATGATCATTGGCTTGTCAGCCAGCACATTGATACCGGCTGCCACTGCATCTTTAATGTATTCTGTTTTCAGTGCATTGTTTCCCGCAACCACCATCACATTTCCCGGACGTTCTGCTACCATTTTCTCAAAGAAATCATCCCCTCTGTACACATTTTCCTTCCACTGTGTAGGGTTGTCAGCTCTGGTATTGAAACCGTCAATACGAGCAAGGTGTCCTTCCAAATCAGGCCCGGCAGGTGCAAATACATATACTTCAGGATCTACCTGCCCGTACATAAACTTTTGCACCAAAGCGGCATGAAAATGCCCGGGATCAAGGGTCATCAGCCTGACTTCACCCTTCGCTCCTGTGAACTTACCTGCGCTATTTTGATCCATATTATTCTTTTCTTTAGTTGGCTGGCATGCGACAACCACAGCCATTGCCAACAAAAAAACAATCGTTTTGTCTAATCTCATAATTAATGTTTGATATAGTTTGTACCATAAGGATAACGCTGTGGCCTGCTCAACATTGAATTTGCCACATCGTTGTTTTTGAATCTTTCTATCTTGGGATCCCATTCCAGTTTCGTATCCAGTTTCATCGCTATATGACTCACTAAACACACAGAACATGCCCTGTGCCCGATTTCTACTGGAGAAATAGGTTGCTTGCGTGTTTTAATACAATCCAGCCAATTGCCATGCTGTTCATCACTTCTATACAACCTGATTTCATTGTCTTTGATCTCAGAAGTTAAAATCTTTGGATCACTGGCATTAAGTGCTTTTGCACTTTTTTCTTTATCTACAGGATCGCTTGCTGATGCAGTATAGCTACCTCTGGAAACAAAGATCCAACCGTCTTCACCTTCATATCTGATACCGTTGGTGTAGCCACCACTGGTGTACATGGTAATGCCATTGGCATACTCAGCTTTCACCATAAAATCACCATGCACGTCCCAAAACCCTGATTTAGGAAACTGAGCCACCGCTTCAACAGATATTGGCCCTGTATATTCTGTATCCATCCCCCACGCTGCAGAGTCGAAATGGTGCTGTCCCCATCCTGTAATCATTCCGGCACCAAACTGTTCCTTTCTTAACCAACCTGGCCGGCTGTACCCTTTCTGAGGGTGCACTCCGGTTTCGGTGTAAGGCACTTCAGGAGTAGAACCCAACCACATGTCGTAGTTCAGGTTTTTCGGTACAGGCATTTCTTCCACTTCTGGCCCGGACGGATCACCTGGTAATCCGACCTTTACTGTATGGATTTTTCCGATTCTTCCATTCCGCACCAACTCAGCAGCAATACGAAATTGTGGCATGGAACGCTGTTGCGTACCAACTTGCAATATCACTCCTTGTTTGTGTACAATGTCGCTGAGCAACCTTCCTTCTTCTACTGTAAGCGAAGTTGGTTTTTGAACATAAATATCTTTTCCAGCCAAAGCTGCTTCTATAGCAGGCTGGGAATGCCAGTGATCAGGAGTTGAAATAAGTACTCCGTCAATATCAGGATTTATCAACAACTCACGGTAATCATCATAAATTTTGGCATCCATATATCCCTTGCCATTTTTCTTTTCATAGTAGCCATCTACTAATTTCTTAGCATCGGCTACTCTGTTGCTGTCCAGGTCACATACAGCAATCATTCTGGCCTGGTCGTATTTCAACGTCTCAGCCATGTCATGATCTCTGGCGATACGGCCACATCCTATTTGTCCCAAGTTGATTTTGTTGCTTGGTGCATTTTTACCAAAAACAGAAGATGGAACTATAGTAGGTGCGAATATCAAACCTGCTGAGCCCAAAGCTGCCTTTTTCAGGTATTCGCGTCTTCCCATTCCTTTTTTTGTTTCATTATTGTTCTTCATAGTTCTAGTTTGTAAAAGTGAATTTAATCAATGATAAGTTTAGTAGTGGCATTGGTGTAGTCCAATTTGCCTTTTTTATTTATTGCCCATTTTATGCCTCCCAATAAGTGCTTTTGAAATGTAGGATCTTCATAGTGCTCAATTTGATGTCCCAAAGAGGTGTACCATTGTCTTCCTCCATCAAACTCATGATCCCAGCACAATGGAAACGTTTTACCGAATATATCAAATGGGTACTCCTCTTTCTTACTGTCTTCTACTGAGGTCATGTCTGCAACCAGCAACACATGAATGTCAGGGTTTAGGTTGGAATGGTAGTAACATTCTTCTTTTTCTCTTTGATAAATCTCTGGCAAAAAATCAGTTGAAGGATGGTTTTTGTCTAGCACCTTAACAGTAAAGTCCTGATTTGGAGCATGTCTCCTAAACTTTCCCCCTATCATTTTCCAAAACCAAGGCCACTCCCTTTCTGATCCCGTAGCGGAATGTATGCCTACAAATGAACCTCCGGCCTGGATGTACCTTTGAAAAGCCAGTTTTTGCTCATCCGTATCAAAAATTCCATTATTGGTATTTGAAAAAATCAAAGCATCGTATTGCTTTAGGTTTTCCTCTGTGAAAAGTGACGGGTCTTCAGAAACATCAATTTCTATCTTATTTTCCAAACAGATCTTCGTGATAGCTTTAATACTGCTTGGAATGTTTTTATGCACATAACCTTCTCCATTTTTGGTATAGAGTAGTACCTTCTTCTTTTTCGCTGAAACTGAAAATGAGGAAGTTACTAAAAAAGCCAGTAGTAAAACCCCTGTAATAATGTTAAACCTTTTGTTCATGATTGTATTTAGTTAAATATTAATTCTACTCTTGGTGGATGGGCAAAATCATTCCAAACCTGTTCTGCCCGTTCTTTTGATATTTTGCCGTCATATACCAGCATTCGGTATTTCAATACATAGTTATTGCCAGGCATCAGTTTCCAGTCTCTATCCTGGGTTGGGTTAAAGTTGAAAAACACATTTTCCTTGCCCTTGTTGGCTCCAACTGGCCAAATTCTAAGCTGTTCCGGATAATTGAAATTGGAAGGATGAGTCATAAACAAAATGCCTGAAGTGCCAAAATCAGACACTCCATTCACATCGCACCAACGTGCTCTTGTTGCATTGCCATCTTCTTTGGTTTTGCCCCCGGAAGTAAGCAATGTAGCTGTATTGTCATTCCATTTTTCAGTGGCTCTAAAGCCGAATCCTTCGTACCTGTATTTCTCAATCGTCAGAGGACTTTCACTGTCACAATTTATAGAAGACATAAAATCAATCAGCCAAATTTTCGATTCAGGATCAACATTCCAAACCCTTATCTCCCATTCCTCATTCAAGGCTACTTTCGATCCATCAGGATCAGGAGCGGTAAGGTCAATATGTTCATGTATGGCTTTAAATCTCCCCATTACATCACTGCTTTCCACCAGTGTTACCTTTTTAGAGCGCACTGTTCCTTCGGCTTTGTTCAGGTTCCAAAAGTCGATTTTTCTATCTTCAAATTCAGTATGAGTCCAGGGATTCCAGATCCCCACATGATGGTAATGATCCGGTGGTTGCACCCGTGTAAGCACCTCTCCTTTTGGCGACCAGAGCGGATGGATAAAACCACCCCGTTGGTACAAATCAGTAGTACCTTCCGGTGCAGGGATAGGCGAAATTTGATATTGCAATACATTCGTACCTTTTATGGTTACTTTCAGGTTGTCTTTACCTTTTTCCAATTGCACTTCAGGTATTTTGCTTCTTTGAGCCATAGTATCCAAAGCAGTCAGCACAATTTCAAAATTACGTTTTGCCTGCCTTTTTGTGCTACCTGAAAGTACCCACCACAATCTGGCATAGTACCCCTGCTCAATATGAGATTTGACCAGTTCTTTGCTCTTCCCTTTTACTTCGTAAACTCTCAGTTCTTTATTGGCCTGATCAAATTCAAGACCTTCCAGTGATACACCTACTACAGTATTGTCTCTTGCAAATTCTCCCGCATAAACGACTACACTGCTTAATCTAATATCCTGACAATTGGCACTGGACACTGCCAGGCATATTACAATCAGTAAGCTTATTTTATTTTTTAGCATTTTAGTATAGTGATATAAGTTTTATAGCAAAGCAAGTCAAACGCATTTAAAAATTCCAGCTATCCATTAGGCAAGTTGTTCAAGAGATATTTCTTACTTATTACAGGCCGACAAGAAAGATTTCTCCTTCGTCGAAATGACAAAAGAGCTCAAAATGACGGCTATTGCAACTAGTGCTGTAAGGAGATGTAGCATTTAAAATGCGTTTGACCTACCTATTGCCAGAAGCCTAAGCTTTTAACCAAAGATGGCATTTCACCCCAAAATATTGAGCTAATTCAGAGTTAATTCAGAGCTAATTTCTAAGAAAAGAGTATTTATTTTCCATTAGGGATGAAAATCATTGAAAGAAACGGTGAATTCTTCACTATAAAATTGGTGGTAAAGCTTGACAAAACCCTGATATACCTTGAGGGCTTGTTCGTGCTTTTTTTGATTTTTAAGTGCTGCCACTTTGTATTTAATAGCAATTTCATGCACTACATCAAAAGTCAGGATATTGTCGCAGTAGTCAATAAGCAGGTCAAATTCCTTTTCATTCCACAACCGATTTAACTCAGGAGTATATATGTCAATAATTTTATTCGACACTTCAAATTTATAGGGATCGAGCCACTCTTTGGAGAGGTTCGGCAGAAAATCACCATAACGAATAATCTTACTAAGCTTATTCAGATTTTCCTCTTCACTGGAAAACCCATTCACCAAGTCCAAAAATTCTTTATAGTCCGAATAGACATCATCCGCTACTACAAGTGTCCAAAATTGGTTATTGTACTTCAATTCGACACCATCCAGTTTGGATAAAACCTGTCTCAGCTTGGTAGTTGACACGCCCCGATTGTTGATGGCTTTATCCCTGGATAAATCAGGCCAAATATTGATTGATAAATCCTCCGATGAAATTCCTTTTTTACTTTTCAAAGTCGCCAGGTACAATAATATAAACAGCTCTTTGAGCCTTGGAGTGATTTCATTAGTGATATTAGTACCATCTCTACCCAAAACTTTCAATCCTCCAAACATATAGATTGCATTGCATTCAGTCTGGTTCAAAATCGTCGGACTTTTTGTAATCACCAAATCCGAAGTGGTGGTTTTCTTAGCAAAGAATTTAGATTTAAACCCCACTAAAACCGTGACGAGAAAAACTAGTGTGAGTGGTATCCAAACAATGTACCAGGGAAAGGCAGTCTCCATCTCAAACGAACCCTGATAAACATTCAGAATTTCACTCTCTCCCAAAGCCCTGTTCCAAAAAATGACATCATCTATTTTGCCGTCAAAAAAGGTTTCCACACCTAATGAAGTTTCCCTGTGTCCCAAAATCAAATTGCCAACTCCTCTAAATGGGGCTCTACCACCGGAAAGCGTGTCCAATTTTCCATTGATAAAAATGGCTTGTTGCTGAAGCTCTTTTCTATACCGCCACACAATGTTGTACCACTTATCGGCCTCCAATACTGTCTTTCCTTCCAAGTCGTTGTGATAAAAGGCAAAATATGGTTTTTTTTTCCTGACCAAAACATGCAATCCCTCGGAGTATTTGTTCTTAATAGATGAAAGAATAATCTGATCTCTCATATCTATACTATCCAGTTTAATCCAGGTAGAAATGGTAAAACTCTCATTCACTATTCCTAAATCCTTCAAATCTGGCAAGCGGGCAAAATATTTTCCTTCCAGAGAAGCTACTTTGGATCGATTAAAATCATCAGTAAACACAATTCCACTGCTCTCACCAACAAGGTGGTTGGATGAAATATCATTGATACCTTCATCAAGTGGAAAGAAAGCTGTGACCCCATCCGATAGATTTTTCTTGATGGATTTTATTTTGATCAACTCATTGGTTTGACCATTAAAAACCAATTGCTCAGGTGAAAATGAATACCCGGGGCTTTGAGGAGTCAATGAAAATGTTTCTCCACTATAAGCCGGAAAACAAAAAGTATTTCCAGTAGTAACAGGGAAATCTCCCTTCCAGTTGATCACGTCCTGTCCTGCATTTTCAAAACTTACACTGCCGTACAAGCGTTCTGTGGAATTGATAATTTCATAAATCCTCTGTGGGAATGTTACTCCATCCAACAAAATGAAATTAGGAATTTGACCTGTTGCTTTCCAGACTTCAATAAATGCGTCCACAAAATTGGGAGTCAATTGAAATTGGCTTATTTCCGTATCTTTCGGTAATTCCACAGATAGAAACAAAAGCTGTCCTGGCAACACCACTTCTCCTGATAACTGGAAAGACCCCAAATCATGGACATAATTTCCATGAATTATATTTTGAGTATTGCTGCCATCCAAGAAAAATACAATCAATTGCTTTCCTTTTCTGGAAAGTACTTCGGGTGACTCCCATTCCATAGAAGCAGATTGCGTATGCTTTTTACTTGTTAATTGAGCCTGAGTGAAAATACGATCAACCCACACTTCAGATACGGATTTGAAAAGAACGGTTTTCACCTCATCAGGATGTTCATTCAAAAATTGATTGAGCCTGGCAAAAAGCAAATTAAACTCTTGTTCAAACAAGTACTCCTGGTCTTTGTTTCCACTGAAATCAAATAGAATGGCTGTATTAGAACGATTTATAAAATTTTTAAAAATTGTTTCTTTTGACTTTTCATCACCATTAAAACGGTATTTCACCAGCTCATTACTAAGGTGTTCATAGCTAAGCTGCGCATGGCCAATCAATGAGAAAAAAACGAAAAACAGAACCAGACAGGTATTCTTGGTCATTCTAACAATCTGTATAATAGTGGTCTGCTACAAATCTAATCGAAACCAGATTAAATGAACTAATCAGAGCAAAAACCGATGTATCAGCTCTGAAAAATCTGAACATTACATTGTCATTTTATTCAATCTGTTTGACTGGTGTCTTCAGAAGATAAGGATTAATCCATCAACAAAATAGTTCCATTTGCTGATAATGTAACATAACCGGTTTTGTCCAATGCAGACCTAAAGGAGAACAAAATCCTTGAGTAATTTGCATAAGGCTTAGTCAAGCTAAATTCTTCAGTAAGATTGCCCACATTGTGGAGGATTAAAACCGATTGTCCTTCCCAAGACCGTATGTAACCCAAAACACTGTTGTTTCCCGATTTCACTTCTTTCAAATCTCCAAAATAGAGCACTGGGGTTTGTTTCCTTAGTTTGATAAGATTTTTATAAAAATTCAAAATAGAGTATGGATTGGATAGTTGGTTTTCTACCGATACTCTCTTCGCATTCTTATTGTATTTAGGAGTCATCCAGCTTGTCTGAAACTTGCTATCATTTCCCCATGAAAAAGGTTCTCTAATATATTCATCTGGTTTATCTCCCAACATCCCTAGTTCCTCACCATAATAGATGTAGGGTCTTCCCGGTAAAGTAAAGAGCATAATTACAGCTTGTTTTATTTTATTCTTTCTGTTTTTTAAAACAGACGCTGTACGTTTTTGATCGTGATTACTCAAAAAAATAGCATCAACGTATGTTGAATTCACTTTTGTGAAAAGTGACTGGTTAGCGATTAATGTTTTTATAAATAAAGAAGTTTTAGAATCAACTAAAGTGTCACCCTTCATAAGCGTGTCAAAAATACTAACAGATAAGTCGAAATTAAAAAGAGATGGAATACCTTTTGCGTAAGGAACAACTGCTTTTACATCGTCCCACACTTCGCCTACTATGTACACATCCGGTTTGATCGATTGCATAACGCTGCGGAATTTTTCCCAGAACTTATGATTGTCCTTTTCTCTGCCGTCTCCAAAAATGTGTTTCGCTGCGTCTAACCTAAAGCCATCAACTCCAATGTTTTCCAACCAAAACCTCCCAATCTCTACTATTTCATCGAAAACCTTATGATTATCATGATTCAAGTCCGGCATTCCTCCCCAGAAAAAACCATAGTACATTTCATCATTGCCTGTTGATGTGTGCCACTGAGTCAGGTTATCAGAATCCTTAGAAATTTTCTTTTTGTAAATCTCATCCTCAATATCACTCTTCTTCCTCCAGATATAATAATTGCGGTATGGATTATCTGTGCCCTTCGAAGATTCTATAAACCAGGGATGCTGAGTCGATGTATGGTTTATGATAAAATCAATGATTACTTTAATTCCCAGTACATGTGCTTTTTGTAAAAAGGCTTGAAAATCCTCCAGTGTTCCGTAATCAGGATGAACTGATTTATAATCAACTACATCATATTTGTGATAAGAAGGTGACTTGTGAACAGGCATGAGCCAAATTGCCTCAATGCCGAGATCGACCAGGTAATCCAATTTGGCTGTCAACCCCGATATATCTCCAATTCCATCACCATTTGAATCAGCAAAAGATTGAACAAATACCTGATATGTGATCTCATGATGCCTTTCTCTACTCTTAGTGATAGTTTTCGTCATTGTCAGTCATTAACACTACCAACAAATTCTTCCTGATTGATACAATAGCTCCAACTCCCCTAAAAAATTACTTAAGAATCAATTCGATTCTTTCCAATTCATCATCAGAAAATGTAGTATTAGCCAGGCTTCCCAGATTCTCTTTTATCTGTTCTACACTACTCGCTCCAATAAGTACGGAAGTAACTGTATCGGTTCGAAGCAACCAGGCTATTGCCAGTTGGGTAATTGATTGTCCCCTATCTTTTGCTACCTCCTGAAGCTTTAATACTTTGTTAATCTTCTCTTCACTTACCTCATCTTTTTGTAAAAAACCGTGATCCTTACTAGCCCTGGAACCTTCCGGGATACCCTTCAAATATTTTTCGGTCAACAAGCCCTGCGCTAGCGGAGAAAACGGAATACATCCTTTTCCATGTGCAGACAACACATCCAACAATCCTCCTTCTACCCATCGTTCAAACATTGAATATTTAGGTTGATGAATAATAAATGGTGTTTTCAGTTCGTCAAAAATTTCAATTGCTGCCAATGTTTGTGCTGCTGTATAATTAGAGATCCCCACATAAAGGGCTTTACCTTGTTTCACAGCAATATCCAATGCCAATACAGTTTCTTCTAACGGTGTATCCGGATCGGGTCTGTGGGAATAAAATATATCCACATAATCCAACTGCATACGTTTGAGAGACTGATCCAAACTCGCCAGAAGATATTTTCTGCTGCCCCACTCTCCATAAGGACCAGGCCACATCAGGTAACCCGCTTTCGAAGAAATGATCATTTCATCACGATATACTTTCATATCGCTTTGCATTATTTTACCAAAATTTTCTTCAGCAGATCCCGGAGGTGGGCCATAATTATTTGCCAAATCAAAATGAGTGATCCCGTTATCAAAAGAATAGGTAATCATCTTTTTAGCATTTTCCAGGTCATCAACATGCCCAAAGTTGTGCCATAAACCCAATGACAATTCCGGTAATTTCAATCCACTATTACCACATCGGCGGTAATTCATAGTATCGTATCTTTCTTCTGAAGCTATATATGTCATATCAATTTTTTGTGGTGAAAATTATTGATTGGCTAAAATAATGGCTTTCGGGCAAATTAGGTACAATCATTTTAAACCTTCATATTCTACTCCTGAAGAATTTCGTTTTTTAATGGAATGAACAGGCTATAAGATTCATTATTTTTTCTCACAGCAAAGCTCAAAACAGTTGGTATCCCATTTTCAATAAAAACAAATGGGCGTTCTAATCTGTCAGGTTGAAATATAGAACCATCTTTCATTTTTACTACTTTATCCATTTGCTTATAATGCTTTGCTTTTTGCCAATCTATTCCATTTGTAGAAGTCACCAATCCTATAAAGCCTACCGCATGAAATATAGCATAAAAACGTTCCCGTTTATAGTCATACCACATGGATACATCTTCAGTATCTACATAATCAATTACCGGCTTTTGCTGCATTTCAAATGGCCCCACGGGAGTATCCGATATAGCAATTGCCTGATCACGGATAAAGTCATTCTGATTTGGTTTATCCCCTTTCACAATTAAATAATATTTCTCATCTTTCCCTCTGGCAATAGCGGGGTTTACAGTCACGTTGGCAATAGACCCTGAAGGTTCAATCAAAGGTTGATCCATACGCTTCCAAGGACCATTTATGGAATTTGAAACAGCAACACCCGTACGCTGATTGACTCTTAATATTCCCCAATTAGGACTTTTTCCTCCAATTTGTGCAGTTTGAAACAGTTCTTCTTCTGAAATGGCCTTATCCCCCATATTGGTACTTATATAGTACAAATAATACTTTCCTTCGAAATATTTTATTTTAGGATTATGAGCAGTAATGGCATCCCAATGGTCACCTCTTCTCCCTGAAAGGGCTGTATTCTTATATTTCCATGAACCTGCCGGACTGTCAGATATGGCATGTGCTACTTCACAATGGGTTAACCAACCCATGTGTTGATACTTCTTTTTCCATCGTGCATAAAAAAGATGGTATTTTCCATCGTCAGTTTTAACAATAGATGTCCCCCAATTGAAATACTTTTTTGACTTGAGTATGTTGTCTTTCCCCACAGGCATTGCATTTTCAGGAAGGTTAACGTCATCTTGTTTTGGCTGAGCAAATGCTACTTCTGCTACCAACAAAATAAATATTAAAAAGAGTTGTTTCATTTTTTTACTTAGTTAGAATTATTTTTTTATAGAATGTTATGTATCAATCTTGCGGCCTTAATGGAACAAAAACACAGAAGGATCCCTTATCTTTGGTTGCAGCAAAACTTAAAACTGTAGGGATACCATTTTCTAAAAAGACAAAAGGACGTTCTAATCTATCCGGAATCAATATTGATCCGTCACCTTTATTTATTCTCTTTTCCATTAGGACATAATGTTCCGCTTTGTCCCAATGAAGACCATCTGTAGAACTAACCAATCCTATAAATCCCTGTGCATGAAAAATAGCATAAAACAGATCTCTATTATTGTCATACCACATTGATATATCTTCAGTATCTACATAATCTATAACCGGCTTTTTCTGCATTTTAAAAGGCCCAATTGGAGAATCCGAAATAGCTATTGCCTGATCTCTTACTCTTTTTGGCCCTGTTTCATTTGGTTTGTCTCCCTTTACAATTAGAAAATATTTACCATCCTTTCCCTGGATAATTGCCGGGTTGACAGTCAATGTAGTAATTGGTCCTGATGGTTCTATTAAAGGTTGATCCATTCGTTTCCAGGGTCCATTGAGAGAATTGGATACTGCTACACCTGTTCGTTGATTGGATCGCAACCCTTCCCAATCAGGGTGAGTGCGGCCAGTTCTACCTATAATTCCTAATTCTTTATTTGTAAAAGAATTGTCACCCATATTTGTAGCTATATAGTACAAATAATACTTCCCTTCAAAGTACTTTATTTTAGGATTGTGCGCTGTGATAGCATCCCAATTGTTACCTCCTCTTCCAGTGAGAACTACTTCTTTAAACTTCCAGGGGCCAAAGGGTTTATCAGATGTAGCATGGGCTATTTCCGAACGTGTCAGCCATCCGGGGTAATCATATTTTTCTTTCCACCTGGCATAGAAAAGGTGGTATTTTCCATCTTCCCCTTTTATAACAGATGTACCCCAATTATGATATCCCTTAGACTTAAAAATATTGTCATCAGTAACAGGCACCATTCTGTCCGTTAGGCTAAAACCATTTCCTGCGGTTTGAGCTAAAGTGTTCTCTACTGCTAATGAAAAAAGTAATAAAAGTGCATATTTCATGCATTTACAATTGATCATACTCATGCGATATTCAGAATATTGTTTACCTGATTCTTATTTTTTCCTAAAAAAATGAATTTCAATCAACAAGTGTATTAGTCTCCTAAATTGTGAATGGTGGAATGTATCGTACCTTCGGTTTTATTTCCTTCTATATTCTTTAGCGTAAATAATATTTCCATTTGCCAGACTGGTTTCATATCGACAAGATTCAAATTCAAGGTGATTCCATCATTAGCCAAATCAGCTCTCAAAACCTGTACTTGTTTTTCATCATAATGGTCGGATCCGTAGTTGCTTGTTCGCTTCAATGACCATGTACTTATTTGATAATTTGACACATTCTCCGCTGAACTTTTATCCAATTGAGTGGCAAAGACCAATTTTAAACCGGATTTGATTGCATGTACTTTGACAGGTGCTATAACAGGCTCACCTGTATATTTTACCCTGTATAATGCTCCTGGCTGGGCTCTTTGTTTGGTTCCCCAGGCTGACATTCCACAAGCATATAGTTGTCCGTCAGTAGGATGAAATCTACCTCTCATTACCCCGGTTTGGAAATTTGGTATAGGCAATTCAAACAAAGATCCTTGCATTTGTCCATTTACCTTTTCGTGAGGGACAAGAAATACTTTACCAAAACCATAAGACAAACTGAGCAAACTTCCATTGAATGCCCCCCATTTATCACTATCCACCCAAAGTAATTCTGAAGGAGAACGATCTAACTGCTTGTCCACCCAGGACATAGGAGGCAACATCGCTTCATCAGAACTATCTACCGGAGGGTTGTAACCAAACATATTTCCATAGAACCCATTCTGATTTACCCAATTTATCCTATTCATAGGATTCCAATGCCCTTCTTGATCCGTTACCAAAAAACTGCCGTCTGGATTAATACATACTCCATTAGCTGCACGAAATCCATTGGCTATTATTTCTGTTCTTAAACCATCTTTATTTACTTTTAATAAGGTACCATGCTGGGGTACCAGTGCTTCTCTTGCATGCCTACCACTTTTTGCATAATACAAATTGCCTTCAGCATCAGTTTGCAAGCCCATAGCAAATTCATGAAAATGGTCAGTAACCTGATGATCGCTATTGAAATTTTCATAAAAATCTGTTTCTCCATCTCCATTCAAATCTCTCAAAACAGCTATTTGATCTCTACATGTGACATATATTTCTTCTTTGATTACTTTTATCCCCAATGGCTGAAACAGTCCGGAGGCAATTCTTTTCCATTTCAATTTTCCATTGACATCTTTAAGTCCCTCGATTATCCAAACATCGCCTTCAGTACAACATACTACTGCTTTGTTGTCATCCTCAAAAAAGTCTATTCCACTAATCCTCAACCTACTTTGCCATTTATTATAATAAGGTGGAGCAAGTACATCTACAACAAAGGCTTCCTCGGTATTTAACTGCGTAATTTCTGTCGTTAATTCTTCCGAATAATGAGGTCTTCCTCCCAGAGTGTATTTATTCAGAGATTCAGGCAATGATGAATTTTGTGCCAGTTCCTTAAGACCCGCAGAATATTTGGAAACAAATAATTTTAATGTAACATTTTTCCCCCGAGACAAGACGAGAACATGATACCCCTCCTCCTTTTGCAATTCGCCATGCTCTCCTGCCAGTTCCACAGCAACATCAATTGGGGCTACTCTCATTTTTAAGGGTTGTTCTACATTGCCGATGTTCAATGTACGTGTGTAAACCGGATTGTTGTTCAATAGTTCTACCCCGAATTCTTCAAGGGCGCTTGAATTCCCTACAGAATAAGATACGATTATGTGCTCTTCATGATGATATAGCCCTTTGTACTTAGCCCAGTTTCGAGGCAGTGGACCGAACCTCCTACCATCTCTGGCCAAAAATCTCACATCTTCAAACGAACCCGTCTCGGGGTTTGCCCATCCGGGTGTAGTAGAATTGCTAAACTGTAATTGACCTACGGTTCTGGGAGAAATATTGTGTTTTCCATTTAACAGTATGCCATTCCAATCTATAAAGCCTTCTCCAGACCACCCTCCTGCCACTCTTAACAGGTCATGATCAAAGACAGTCCAAAAACTTCCTTTTGCTACCCCCCCCTCACCTTTATCCAATCGTATTGCTATTCCCTTATATGCAAAATTAGCATTACTAAAATCTTCATCTTTCAATGGTGCCTTTCTACCAGATGACATCACCCTTTTAGGAGTTCCCTCATCAACTAACTCATAGGTGTTAATTAAAAAATCACCATAATCCATATCTACCCAAGGTTGAATTATTTTTGGTTTTGGTCCTAAAGATGTACCAGTTGGCAGACTTGCTAAGTATTTACTATCTACAATTGAGTATTCTTGTGGATTGTTTGCTTTAACAAATTGCTCGCGGATGTAATGAATAACTTCATATTTTTGCATCGGAGAGAGTTGAACTTGCGGTGGCATTGCATTAAATCCCCGGGTCATAGTTTGATACATAGAAAATGGATCGTTTCCTACTTTAAATTTTTGATTCCAAAACCTATGAGCAGTTGGTAAGGAACCTTCATCGTTTATGTTCCCATGGCAATTATGACAAACTGTTTGATAAGTTTTGGCTCCTTTTTGAAATGATGTTTCATCAAGCTGTCCAATTATGCCAGCATGATCTATGTTGGTTTCGTACTCGGCTAGTTGTTCTTGTTGTAGCGTAAATTGAATCCCGGCATGCCATTCTTTTTTGTGATTGCATGATAATAAAATCAGCATCAAACTAATAAAAACAGCCATTTCATTGACTTTTCTTACAATTAACATCTGCTTACTTTTTAACTTCAAATTCATTATTACTCTCAGTAGTATATCTTAACACTTCGGGTGTCCCCATACCTCTGGCGAACATTATTTCTTCTTTCCAGGCTTGCCTCATTTCTCTTAATTGAATGGAATATTGCTCATCTTTAATCAAATTGTTTGATTCGCTCGGGTCGTTTTTTAAGTTATACAACTCTTCATAGACAGGTTCCTCTCCTTGCAAGGATGCTTCTATATAATCCCTGTAAACAACAATATCATAATCATGAACAGTCGATTGAATCTTTTTTACACTTATTCCCAGCAAATTGGCAACTTCTGTCTTCTTATACAGAGACAAATTATTGTTTCTGTAATACCGAATGTATTTCCATTCTTTATTTTGAACAGCTTCACACCTTGGATTCCCAAACTGATTGGACCATAAATTCTCAGTGAAAAGAAATTCTCTTACTTTTTGGTCTTTCCCTTTAATTAAAGGGTATAAACTTTTCCCCTGAAATGATTGAGGAATAGAAATATTGGCCATATCAAACATGGTTGGAGCCAAGTCAATACTTTGTACCAGTTCGTCTGAGACCTTTCCTTCATTATTCAAATGATTTTTAGGATCATATACAATTAAAGGGACATGCGTTGTAATTTCATAGCAAAGGGCTTTTCCTCCCAATCCAAACTGCCCCATAAACAAACCATGATCAGATGTAAAAATCAAAACAGTATTTTCTTCCAAATGTAGTTTCTTGAGTTGCTTTCTCAAATTACCTACCATACGGTCTATACCTGTCATAGCTTGCAATTGGCGAATATATCTTTCCCTGACTCCCTCAGGAGTATCTACGTAATCATAACCATTTTGCCTGTTTTCTGTCAATAGCAAATCTGTTGGCAGTTTGGGGTTCTTTATTTCTTTTTTTGAAATGTAATTTTCTGGCAATGGAATCTCAACGTCTCTATACATCGTCTTGTAGATATCATCGTCTGACTCCCTCAGTTCCATACTACCAGCACCTGCATCATGCGGTAAATTGAAACAAACCGAAAGGATGAAAGGCTGATCTTTCGGTCTGTTTTTTAAAAAAAAGACTGCTCCTTTCAGCTTGTTTTCATTATCTACAAAATCCATTACGCCCTCTTCTATAACTTCTACCTGTGTATCCTTTATTGCATGAGAAAAAATATCATGTCTCTCTTTGGGATAAAAACTGAGATGTCTATGTGCTGCATACCAATAATCAAAACTACTTTCCATCAAACCACTTCTATAGCCTCCATTGCCTACAGGAGCATGATTTTTTCCAATCCATCCAGTGTAGTACCCAGCCTTTTTCATCAATACCGGGTATGAATAATTCCATGCCTTTTCAGACAGGCTTGTGCCTGAATTAAAATTCACACCATGTTTTCGTTCGTATTGACTCAATAAAATAGATACCCGACTAGGAGTGCATATAGCACTGGTAATATGAGCATTAGTAAACTGAACACCTTCTTTCGCTAACTGATCAATATTTGGGGTTTTGACAATTTGATTTCCCTCACATCCCAGCATTCCGTAAGACTGATCATCTGTTAGAATAAAAATAAAATTGGGCTTATCATTTTTTTGAGCTAAAAGTGAATGCTCATGGAGAAATATGAGAACCAATAAGAAATATATTGTTTTGAAACTGTGCTTCATTATCTATCCATTCATGAAGGTTTTACCCACATACAATGTCCTCCTCCTGAAGCCATTTTTGCTTTTATTACATCGCCTTTTGAGACCAGCCCATGACGCACTTGATATGCCTCAGGATTATTTCTGCAATGTGTATCGGGAGCATCTTCGTAATAGGTTATTTCGTAGATCACACCTTCTTCCAAAAAATCAAAAACAATATCCAATTGACCACCGTTTTGATCAATCACGCTACCAATAAACCATTCATCGCCATACCTTCTTGCGGTGGAGATATAATTGCCTATTTTACTATGTAAAACTCTGGTTTCATCCCACTTTCCAACAGGTTGTTTACGGATAAATTCAAACAAATCACTCTTTGCATCATAAGCTTCAGGTGCATCAGGAAGGCACATTAAACCACTAAAAACTATTAATGTTCGGGCCGCTTCTGCCACCACCGTAGTTAGGTATGATCCTAATATCTTTGGTGCCTTTTGCCTTTGACCGGAATTAATTCCTGAAATATCAAAATTACCATTGTTCATATCTATTGGCCCTTGAACAGCATTGATCAAAGCCATTTTTATAAAAGCTTCCGGAGTAAATACCCGACGAGAATCTTGCTGTGCATGACAATATTCACGGGTAATGGCATTAGGAAAAGTACGTCTGACTCCTGTCATGGGAACCGGACTGTCATGAAAATCTATTAATAATTTACTTTCGGCACTTAATCGTATAGCTTCCCTTGTAAAAGAGACATTTTCTCCCATAAAGCCATACTTTATTCCCTTCATACCCAAATCCTTATAGTGTTTAAATAGATCATTATCACCAAAATCACCTTTTCTTCTGTCATAGTACAAGATTAAATCCACCCCACTTTCCTTTGCATATTGATTCACTTTGTCAAGATCTATCTTATCCGAATGCTCAATTTTCCCCTTGTCCACATCGGAATACCAAGCATCATCTATTAAAAGATATTCTATCTTATTTTTAGATGCAAAATCAATAAAACGCAAATAGCTGTCTGTATTTATACCGTAAATAAAACCGTCTTTCGCTGTATATCCATGAACCCGCCAATCCCAAAGGGCTTTACCCGGTTTTACCCATGATGGATTGTCAAGTTTGCAGGGTGCAGCCAAGTTAACAGACACTGTATTCACGACTAAATCACCGGCCGTTTCACCTAGTAAGACAACTTTCCAAGGCGTTATAATATCATCATTAATATTTGATGCGACATTTTCAGAGTATAATACACCTGTTTCATTGTTTGTTTTTATGTTCACTAAATCAAACCCCATTGCGGAATAAAGATCGGATTCTAAAATGGCCATGTATTTGTCTTCCCGGGTTTCCACGATCACGGGAAGTTTTATTTGAGTTGTTATATCTTCAATTGATATGGGTCCTATTGGCTCATCCTCACCAGCAGAATAATATACCTTATTTTGATTGGATAAATTATAATCACATTTAAGAACAACCTTACTTAGATTAGGATTTTCGGGAATAACAAACCTAAAGGCAATTCCATCATCGTATGCTCTACACAAAAGATTTCCCTTGACCCCATCAAAATCTACAGTTAAATTTATTTCATTGTACTGATCATTAATTTCACTGAATTGACCCCAGACAGGCCTCCATGACTGATCAACTGATGTAACGGTTGCATTGACTATTTTAGCATCAGGTAATATCGAAATACTGGAGTTCTGAATTATTTCTTTTTCATTCCAAAAAACTGAATATTGTATTACTCCATCATTTTCACTAAGTATAATTTGTACCTTATTATCCGGTGAATTCAATACAGGAATATCTTCAGGTGCTGAACACCCTTCTAACATAAAGATTAAACATATTATTAATATTGGCTTCAAAGTAGGAAAAAGTAATTGTTGTTCAATTCTCATACGATGGGTTTAATTTTGGCATTTGAGCATAAGTTGCTTTTTGCCACTCTTTTAATTTAATATGCATACTTTTAAGTTTTTCGGGATATTTTCCCGCTAAATTTATGGTTTCACCTATGTCATCCCTTAAATTGAAAAGGCTTAATTCACCACTTTCAAATTCCCATATCATTTTCCAATCACCTTCACGTATTGCTGATGCCATCGATTTTTCGGTTGTTCTGTGGTGTGGATAATGCCAATAAATTGCCCTATCGATTTCAGCCTGTTTTTGGGTCAGTAGTGGCCAAAGGCTTTCCCCTTCAACTTGCTTATATTTTTTATGATCAACACCTGCTGCTTCCAAAATTGTAGGAAATATATCAGGACTTGTGACAGGTACGTCAATAGTGCTTCCTTTAGGAATTTTTCCTGGTAAACTAAATATCATCGGAACACGAATACCTCCTTCCAGCAAGGATCCTTTAATTGACCTTAATGGTTTATTTCCCCATAACCCTCCATTGTCTGAGTAAAGTACTATAAGCGTATTGTCATCGAGTGATAACTCTTCAATCTTTTGAACAATCTTTCCTACATTTCGATCCATTATAGCTATCATAGCTAAGTACTTGTTGCCATTAAACTTAAGTGTCATATCTTCAGGAACCTGCAATGGCGTGTGCACAGAGTAAGTAGAGAAATATAGCAAAAATGGGTCATCTTTATTATCCTCAATGTATTTACATGCTTCATCACCTAATCTATCCGTTAGGTATTCTCCTTCCAAGCCATCAGATAAAGTTCCATTTTTGTATGGAGAAAAATAACTGGCAGGCTGACCATAAGCGCACCCTGCTATATTTAAATCAAAACCTTGTTTGTCAGGATGAAATTGTGGGCGAAGTACTCCATCCAAACTTTTGGCATAACCTTCACCAGCCAAATGCCACTTGCCCATAAAAGCAGTGTTATAACGATACTCCTTTAACACCTCTGCAAAGGTGACCTCTTCTAAAGGCAATCGATCTATGAATTCAGCCTCCATGAACTTTTTTCCTTTGTTGTTTTTGGCTATGTACTTTTCCATGCCTATACCAGGAATGTGACAGGTTAATTTTAAAGAGGAGGGATACTTACCAGTCAAAATACTCGCTCTGGTAGGAGAACACACCGGACATGCAGCGTAAGCATTAGTAAAAGTTGCACCCTTATCCTTTAATTTATCAATATTTGGTGTACTTACACCAGCCTTTTGATTTACATATCCTACATCTGAATATCCCAGATCATCAATCAAAATGAAAACTATATTAGGTTTTTTGCGTGTTTTTTGAGAAAATAGAAAACTACTTTGAAAAATTGAAAGTATGATGAATATTGGAACTTTTATACTCATTGTTGCTTTAAGTTTAATTACTGTTTCGATTCATTAAGCAATGTTAGTAACTCATTTACTATCTTAGGCTTCTCATTGTATAGGTTAATGGTCTCTTCAGGATCATTTACTAAATCATAAAGCGTACCTTCTTTTCCCTCTTCTTTTTTATCAAAATCCTTAGGTTCCGAAAACCCTCCAGATCCCAAGTGAGGTGTGAGTTTCCATTTTCCTTTTCTAATAGAAAAATAGCCTGATAGCGAATGATGAATGGTGTAATCCCGAATACTCTCATCCAGATGTGGATTCAAATAAGCAGGTAACATGTTGTAACTATCTTCTCCTGCATTTTCAGGTAACGGTTTGTCAATAATTGCAGCTATAGTAGCTAACAAATCTGTAGTACATATAACCTGATTTGAAGATGTTCCGGGTTTTATTTTTCCAGGCCAATAAGCAATATAAGGAACATGATGTCCCCCTTCATATATATCCGCTTTTTGTCCTCTAAAAGCATAGTTTGACCGATGCTCATATTCCTCCTTGTCTTCGGGTGTCCAGTGAGCACCATTGTCAGAGGTAACAATTATCAAAGTATTGTTAATTTTTCCTGCTTGCTCTAATGCTTCTATGACTTCTCCAACAGTATCATCCACCATGGTCACAAAATCTCCATATCTTCCGGCTTGAGAACTTCCTTTTGCCTTATCGCCTGGAAGCCATGGCGTATGTGGAGCCGTCAGGGGAAAGTATAAAAAAAATGGATTTTCTGAGTTTCGCCTCTCCTTGATATACCTCACAGCCTTATCTGTAATGTTTTCTAAAACTTCTTCAAACACAAAATTGGAAGCTACCTCTCCAGCACGCCAAATAACCCCACGACCATCCTTTGCCTGATTTTTACCTGGAGTATATGTCATCGGCAACCCCAAAGCTTTACCATTTTCCAGGTACAAATATGGAGTCATATCCAAAGAGGCCGGAATTACATATGAATAATCAAATCCAACTTCATTTGGTCCACTTACATCTTTGGCAAAATCCACATTACTCCCCAATTCACTATCATAGAGATTGTGCCAATGATAATTTTCTATTGGTTTATCTGAATCTATTGGATTCCAACCTATACCCAGGTGCCACTTGCCAATACATGCGGTATGATATCCGTTTTGTTTAAGAAAGGAGGCAACCGTTACTTGTTTGTTTTCAATTAAAGGAGCGTCATATCCCCATAACACACCTTCTTTGAGACGAGTTCTCCAGGCATACCTACCTGTAAGTATTCCATACCTGGTGGGTGTACATACAGATGAATTGGAATGTGCATCAGTAAAATAAACTCCCTGATCCACTATTTTATCCATATTTGGTGTCTTTATACCTGAATTCTTATTCAGACTACTCAAATCACCATAGCCCATATCGTCGGCCAAAATATATACAATATTTGGATAATCCCCTTTGATTGGTTCCTGAGCATAGCTAAGACTAAAAATAAAATAACAACTAATTGAAATCAAGCATTCTTTCATTTGATATAATTAATGTTTCATCTGGTAATTAAGGTAATATCAGATTTTCAACACACCTCTTTTGATAGATATAAAAAATCCAGATGAAGGTGTCGAAACCTTCATCCAAATCTTTATTATTTTGTCATTATTGATATCCTGGGTTTTGGATATCTTCCTCCAACTCAAGGATGTCTAATTGAGATTTAGGGATAGGCAAGAGATTAAAATGAGATTGCACATTTTTTTCTATTACCATTGTTGAAGCAGTAGCCGGATTAGGATAATCCTGAAGTGTATTGCTAAAACTTTCCATAGTAGAAATATACCTTCCCTGCCTTACCAAGTCAAACCACCTGATGTTTTCAGCAAAAAGTTCTAATCGTCTCTCTAAATATACAGCCTCTCTAAAATCATTTTGACTTAACGTAGTTGATAAATCTATCAGTCCAGCCCTATTCCTTACTTCATCTATTGCATCAAAAGCCGCTGTTGTGGGCCCGGAATTTGCTTCGTTTAATGCTTCAGCATATATCAGTAGTATATCTGCAAACCTCAAAATCTTCGTATTCCTATTGCCATCGTTAAGTATTAATCCCTGATACAAAATATCCTCTACCTCAATATACTTGAATACATGTGGGTCAAATGTGGCTGTAGCAGATCCATCAGCGTTTGACAGGCTGGTAAAAAAAGCCGTTTGTAATCGAAGATCGGATGGATCATAACTGTTAATTAAATCCGGAGTAGGCCTCATTAAAGCATTACCTCTATAACTAGGACCAAGAATGGGTGTCAAATTTCTTGGTAAAAATTGAATTCCAGCCAATGCACCTTCATTCCCTAGGCCTTGAACCATTTGACCTTCAAACAATGACTCTTTACTCAAATCATTTTCGAAAACATCCATATAATTATCTTCCAGGTCATAGCCATATCTTGAACGGTTATTAACCACTTCTCCTGCTTTGTCTGCAGCCAATTGGTATTTAGATACATCACGAAGAGGTTCTCCTGCCCAAGTCAAATATACTTTGGAGAGCAGCCCTTTAGCCGTACCGGCTGTCACTCTCCCAGCATTAGCTCCAGCCCAAGTATCGGGAAGATCCTTTTCTGCATCCAGCAAATCCTGTTCTATCATATTGTATATTTCTACTGACGGAGTACGCGTAGATGCAATCTGAACCGCATCATCAAGATTTGTGATAACACTATAAGTCATAGGCACATCTCCAAAAAACCTAACCAGATCGAAATAAGCCAAGGCTCTAAAAAACTTAGCTTCTCCCAATAATCTATCTCTTATTTCCAAATCAGTCGAAATATATTCTATTGCAGCATTAGCCCTGCCTATCATAAGATAGTGATGATTCCAAACATCTAGTAGCTGGCCTATTTCAGGATAAATATTGAGCCTTCCCCATTCCTGCCATGCTACATTCCCAACTCCAGGATCGACAAACATATCATCTGTGTTTACATCTGTTTTGCTGAAAAATTCTCCCCAATACATACCATTCGTTCTAGACTGAATAGTCGCATACAAAGCATCAACTGCCGAAATAGCATCGGCCTCTGTTTTATAGAAATTAGATTTTGTCAATATGCCTGGTGGATTTTCTTCCAAAAAGTCTTGACATGAACTCAAAAGCGGGATAAGTAAAGCCAAAGTCTTTACTATATTTATATTAGATAGTTTATTTAAAATTTTCATTTCCTTCAATTTTTAATGGTTAAAAGCCAATATTTAACCCAAGCATAAAAGATTTTACTTGAGGATATACCCCTTGATCAAAACCTTGTTGAGTCACAGATCCTGAAACTGACACATCAGGGTCATAACCAGTATATTTGGTGAAAGTAATCAAGTTAGTAGCTGTCACATACAACTTAAGCATTCGGACATTGAGTTTTTCAAGCATATACTGAGGGAGCTGATATCCAAGGGTAATTGTTTTTAATCTAATGTAGGATCCGTCTTCCAACCATGAATCAGAAAATTTGGTTGAAGGCCTCAAAGCTGTGGCACGCGGTATGTTCGTATTTGTATTTTGAGGTGTCCATCGATTCAACACTTCAAGGTTATTGTTTGACTTTCCATCCAGTGACAATGAAGTAACCTGTCGTGTTAAGTTCACCAATTTATTTCCGTGGCTACCCATTAAAAAAACAGAAAGACTTAAACCTTTATAACCAAAAGTATTTGTTAAACCCCAAAATTTATTGGGAATGCCTGTTCCCAATACAACTTTATCTTTGCTATCAATATTTCCATCTTCATTGACATCCACATATTTCAAATCTCCCGGAGCACGAGTAGAACCATCAATTGTAAGAGATGCATCAGAATCATATAATCCATCATTGAGGTATCCCTGAAATACACCCAACTGCCCTCCTACAGCAAGAATCTGACTATCGGAACCATTACCAAAATCTCCAGAAAAACCAGTAATAATTGTATCATTTTCTGCTAAGGCAAGTACTTTATTTTTGGTATAGGTAAAATTGCCCATCACATCCCATCTAAACCCTTCAACATCTAAAACAGTAGCATCAACTTCTAATTCCAATCCTTTATTTCTTACACTTCCAATATTTGTAGTAGCTGCTACTCCCGTAGTACCTACCACTGATGGCAATGCTTTGTTAAAAAATAATCCTTCTGTTTTGCGGTTAAAATAATCCACCGTAAGTCCCACCCTTCCTTCTAAAAAAGTCACATCGGCTCCTATATCCAGTTGCTTTGATATCTCCCAGGTAAGGTCTTCATTAACAAAGTTTGCAGGAGCAAATCCAATGTTTTGGTTTTCATTTGCACCAATAATCGCAGTAACAGAAGTTAACCGACTAAGCGTATTATAAGTACCTACACTTTGGTTACCAGACTCCCCGTAACTCACCCTAAACTTGAGTTCATCGACTGCATTTACCGACGACATGAAAGACTCTTCACTTACTCTCCAGGACAAAGCTCCTGATGGAAACAAATACCATTTATTTCCTTGAGCCAACCTAGAAGATCCGTCGTATCTTCCAGAAACTGTAAGCAGATATTTATCATTTAAAACATAGTTTATTCTGGTCAAATAAGATAACAAAGACCATTTAGAAGCACTACTTGTTGGTGTTTGTGCTACCGACCCGGAACTAAGGTTATTCCAAAGCAAGTTATCTACTACAAAACCTGTAGCAGTGGCAGAAAAAGCTTCGTCCTGAACTTCTTGAGCCTCAGTTACCAAAGTAGCATTTAGTTTATGTATCTCACCAAATTCTTTATTGATATTCAATTGTGTGGTACTTATCCAATTTGAATTTTGATTTGTATTCCTTATTGCTCGTCCATCGCTACTTCCGATTATAAATTTTTTGGTGTATTTACCTTCCATGGAATTTAACAAACCAAAGCCAAAAGTTGATTTAATACTTAACCAATCAAACAGATCGTAATTCAAATAAAGGCTACCAATTATTTCAGTAGTATTTGACTGCCTAAGGTTACCATTAATTAAGGCCACCGGATTGTCGAAAATCGGGTCAGGCACATTAGAATTAAAATTACCATCTTCATCTTTTATTTGCAATGTTGGATTGGTAACCAATGCAGCCCAAACCACATTTGAGTCTCCATTGTTATCTCTGGTAGTTGTGCCAACTGCAACACCCGAATTAAATTGTCTATTAATGGATAGGGTATTACCAACAGATAATTTTTTAGTGATATCTGCATCAATATTTGCTCGCATTGTATATTTCTCAAATTGTGAGGTTTTAACAATACCTTCCTGGTTCAGGTAATTACCTGACATGTAAAACTTCATTTTTTCATTACCACCCCTTACTGAAATTTGATGGTTTTGCATAATGGCATTTCTATAAATTTCATCTTGCCAGTCTGTTCCTTTTCCATTGTTGTGAAAAGCAGCAATATCAGATGAGGAATATCTCTCAGGATTGCCAATTGCTAGTTCTGCTTCGTTTGCCAATTGGGCATATTGCGTAGCATCAAGCAAGTCCATTTTTTTTCTCAATGACTGAATGTTATAGCTACCATTATAATCAATAGTCAGCCCGTTTGTTCCTTTTTTTGTTGTGATGAGTATTACTCCATTCGACCCTCTTGATCCATATATTGCAGTAGCCGAAGCATCTTTTAGTACTTCAATAGACTCAATATCGTATGCGTTGATAGAATTTAAACTTCCGGTAAAAGGCAAACCATCTACTACATATAAAGGATCAATCTGACTATTGATACTTCCAATCCCTCTAATTCTAACCTGTACACCACTACCGGGTGCCCCACTAGTAGAATTAACTGCAACTCCAGCAGCATTACCCTGTAAAACATCTACAAAGTTTGATATAGGCCTATCTGCGATAGCAACATTGTCGATAGATGCAACAGATCCGGTCATTTCACTTTTCTTTTGGGTACCATAGCCCACAACAACTATCTCTTCTAATTGAGCTGCATCTAGTTGTAGTTGCAGGTCAATTACATTTCTCCCATTCGGAGTTACTTCCTGAGTAATATAACCTACATAGGATACCACCAGTACCGAGTTCTCGGGAACCTCCATTTTGTAATTACCTTCAAGGTCTGTAGTTGTACCATTAGCAGTACCTTTCGCTACAACACTCGCCCCTGGAAGTCCCTCTCCGTTTTCGTCGGTGATTTTTCCGGAAATATCCACGTCCTGGACAATTTCAACAAATTCAGTTGTTGTTTCTCTTTTTGTATAAGCTGCTTTTTTTACAGTAATATTATTATTGTATTGCCGAAAAGCCAGGTTGGTTTTTTTTGAAATATCCATCAAGACTTCATATAATGGAGCATTGATGTAATCTCCATTCATTTTGATCTCCGTATCAATTTCTTTTGCTGTGTAAACAAAAGTAAAATCTGTCTTTTCCTCGATTTCTCTAAAAACCGTTTCCAAATTTTTTGAAGTGAATTGAAAGCTAATGTTGGTGTCTTTTACACTGGCATTTTTCTGTGCATGAGTGACCTCTGTAGCCAATACCACAGTGCCTATCAAGAGTTGAATTACTAAGCCGTAAAATGAATACATTATGATTTCCTTGTGTAGGAGTAATAGTTTATTTTTCATACTTTTGAATGATTTTGATGTAAATACATTGAAATACTTCTCCCATTAGAAATTGATAGCTGCAAACTTTTATGTTTCTGGTGGGAAGATACTTTCAGCAGTGCTCCTTGAGCATTGCTGTTTTTATTTAGATGGTATTTTCAGATCATATATTTTCATATTTTAGTATCACATTATTATCTTTTATCTTAAAATCAAACCCTATTTGATGCCCTACTACTTTTAATACATGTTCAAGCGTTGAGTTTTCAAACCGGGCATTCAAATCCCATTTTTTTTGTGTTCTATTTTCCATTGAAATATCAACACCATACCACTCTTCCAACCGTTTGATTACATCAGGCTCTCCTGCATGTTTGAATATGATCACACCATCTTTCCAGGCTATATCCTCTTCAGCAAGGAAATCCATCTTATTTAATGATTTGGTGTTGGCATTGTAAACAGCTTTTTTATTTGGTTCTAAGTAAACAACAGCACTATTAGAACCTGCATCAGTATTTTCTACTTTTACTTTTCCTGTAACAACTGCAATTTCAATTTTATCAGAGCCAGGAGACGCATTTACATTAAACGATGTACCTAAAACAGTAGTAGTGATATCTCCTGATCGAATAATAAATGGTTTGTTTTTGTTTTTAGTTACTTCAAAAAATGCTTCTCCTTCCAGTATTACTTCCCTCTTTTCATTGTCAAAATATTCCGGAAATCTGAGGGAAGAGTTGGAATTAAGCTTAACAATAGTTCCGTCGGGTAAATTAAAAGTTGTTTTTCTTCCCTTTTCATTGCTCTTTTCTATGACTTTGGCATACTTCGGTATAACCTTTTCTTCATTGGTCAAATCGTAAGCAAACCAGGAAAAACCGATGGACAACAATATAATTGCTGCATATTTGAACACAGACCATAACCTGATCTTATGTTGTTTGGGTTTAGTAGAAGATAATATCCGGGTGAGCAGTGTGTACTTGGCTATGTCGTTCAGAGAATTTTCTCTGTCTCCAATGGATTCCTCATTGATTACTTCTTCCCAAATATCAAGGTGTTGTCCTTTCTTTAGAAAAGTGTCAACCATCAGGAAATCTTCATCGCTTAATTTGCCTGTTATATAATTTTGGAATAATACTTTTACTTCTTTTTTTTTCATTTAACTCCCGGTTATTGTTCGGTTCATATATAGTACAATTAAGTAGATACATATATATACCGGGGATCGAAAAAAATTAGATAAATATCAAAAATGATAAAATCAGCATCGGAGAATAATGTCCGTGTTGAGCAAAATAATTCCGTATTGAATGCAAAGCCTTTACCATTTGCACATTTACAGTTCCTTTGGTGATTCCCAACTGGCTGGCAATTTCATCATGTGTAAGCCCTTCTATCCGGGATAGCTGAAATACTTTCCTTCGTTGAGGTGAAAGTCCACTCACCGCTTCTTTGAGCAATTGATTGGCTTCATTGTACATCATCTCATTTTCTACAAGAAAATGCTTATCCATAGACATGTTAGCAACCATCTCTTCATATATGGTATTTTCGTTTGCAGCTCTCTTTATAATATTGAGCACATGATTTTTCGAAGAAGAAAATAAAAATGATTTAAAAGAAAGTTCAGAATTCAAATCATGTCTCTTATCCCAAACCTTTGTGAATATATCATGACAAACATCTTTGGAAAGCTCCGGAGACTTGCAGATGGTTAATACAAATGCATAAATACGGTCAATATACTTCAGGTATAGCTTCTGAAATGCTTCTCTGTCCCCTTCATTTAATTTGAGGACTAAACTTTCATCATTTTCTACACTGTCCTGTACCATAATACTTCAATCATCAATCGCAATATTGTGAAATATTTCTTCAAGTACCAGTAATTTATAAGCTACTCTCTCCAGAGTTGTACGAAATATGTAAACAAAAATGCCTGAATAATCTCATCCAGGCATTGTCTTTAGTGGGAATTAATGACTTGAAATCTATATTTCACCGATCATAATGTTACGAAAATCAATTGCCATGTCTTTGCCAGGATGCAATTGCAAGCCAATTGGTCCTTTGTCAATTGCATTTTCAGATTCATATTGAAGCACCTGTTCGCCATTGAGCCAAACCGTATAGACTTTCTTAACCGCCTGAACCTTCATTGTATTCCACCCTTTCATTTTGAGTAGTCTGGGTATATTTTCCGCCTCTACCGGATATCCTTTTCCGGGAATGTATGGAGAACCCGTCATATCTCTCTTTAACGATCCTGAGATTCCTATTTGTATCTGTTGTTTTTCAGTTCTTAAAAAAATACCTGAATCGACTGTTCCTTCTCCAAATTTGAAGTCAGTCTCAATAACGAAATCTTCAAATTTTTTTTCTGTCCATAGAATACTGCCTGTTTTATCAGGATCACTTTGCACTGACAAAATACCATCATTTACTTTCCACCAAATATTATTTTCCGGTTCTACCCAACCTTTTAAGTTCTTTCCATTAAATGCTTTTTTGAGCTTTGTGGTTTGAGCACTAGAAAAAAAACCACATCCGATAAGGATGAGTGTCATTACTATCAATCGACTTTTCATATTTGTATAACTGTTTAAGGATTTTGTATAGAACCTGTTCTTTGTCAATCTCAATCATATAAGACTAAATCAATTGAAAAAACTAAGCACAACAAATCTGTGCACAAAAAATGAAAATAACAAGCGCTTGCACTTATCATAATTTATGAATTATCGAAATGATCAGTGCAGTTAGCAGAATCAGTTTAACCCTAACTCAGGATTCTTTCCTGTAACTCCTTTGTAAAAATTCATAATGAAATCCATATCAGACTGCATGTCTTCACCTGGTAAAAAGGGTTCAAGAAATTCTACCGTTCTTTTTTTGAAATCAAACCCCGCAACTAATATGGGAACATTGGCTTGTTTGGCTATTCGGTAAAAACCAGTTTTTAATTGTTTGACTTTCGAACGGGTACCTTCTGGTGTTAAGGCTATAACAAACTGTTCTCTTTTGTTATAAATTTCTACGACAGAACCAACAACATCTGTATTCCTATTTCCTCTGTCAACAGGTACTCCACCCGTCCAAGTAAGTATCTTAGCCAAAATAGGATTTCTAAAGAGTTCCGCTTTAACTAAATAGTTTGATTTGAAGCCCAGCAATCCTCTAACTGCCACTCCTACTGCAAAATCCCAAAGGCTGGTATGAGGACCTATTATTATAATTAGTTTTTTTTCATGGTAGGGGTATTCTCCAATAATTTTCCAGCCAAGTATTTTAATAAAAACCAGCTTGAAAAATAATTTAACCATATTAATATTTTCTAGGCTTCAAAAACGCCCATTGTTTCAAACTTTGCAATTCTTTCCTCGATTCTCTTTTCAACACTTAATTTATCCAGATCCTGAATGTTTTTAAGAATAGTCGATTTCAACTCTGCCGCCGCAGCTTTCATATCTACATGAGCTCCTCCAAGCGGTTCCTTTATAATTCCATCAATCAGCTTGTTATTTAGCATATCGTTGGCCGTCAACTTCAACGCTTCAGCTGCCTGTTCTTTGTAATCCCAACTTCTCCATAAGATTGATGAGCAGGATTCTGGTGATATCACCGAATACCACGTGTTTTCCATCATCAGTACCCTGTCTCCTATAGCAATGCCTAAAGCTCCTCCGGATGCACCTTCTCCAATGATAATACATATAACCGGAACTTTAAGCATAAACATTTCTTTCAAATTTCTGGCAATAGCCTCTCCTTGTCCACGCTCCTCGGCTTCAAGTCCGGGAAACGCACCCGGAGTGTCAATCAAACAAACGATCGGAATATCAAACTTTTCAGCCATCTTCATCAATCGAAGAGCCTTTCTGTATCCTTCAGGATTTGGCATCCCAAAATTTCTGTATTGCCTGTCTTTAGTATTCCGCCCTTTCTGTTGGCCAATAATCATAACAGATTGTCCGTCAATTACTGCCAAACCACCCATCATAGCTTTGTCATCCTTCACACTCCTGTCACCATGCAATTCCACAAACTCTGTAGTGATCTCATAGATATAGTCCAATGTATATGGCCTGTCAGGGTGTCTCGACAGTTGAACCCTTTGCCATCTGGTAAGGTTAGAAAATGTTTCCTTTTTTAGATCTATGATTTTCTTCTCAAGAGATTTTACAGCATCTTTTACATCAACTGCATTGGTAGAAGCCAGTTGTTTCATGTCAGACAATTTAGCCTCTAATTCAGCTATAGGTTTTTCAAATTCAAGGAGCATATATCCAATGGTTATTACGAGTGCAAACCTAAACAAAATTTCATTTTTGTTTAGGTATAGCATTCTATTTAAACTCCATGGGAAAATTGAAAATATCAATCTCCCATAATAGAGGTAAAACAAAATAAAGGTACAAGCCAATTACTATGATGGAAATAATATTCAACAAAAAGCCAGTACGCATCATATCACTTATTTTTAAATAACCAGATCCAAATACCACAGCATTGGGTGGAGTAGCTACCGGAAGCATAAATGCACAAGATGCAGCTATAGTAGCACCAAACATCAGGATAAATGGGTGAACATTGATGATTTGAGCAATTGGAGCAATAATTGGAAGAATCATAGATGTAGTAGCCAGGTTGGAAGTGATTTCAGTGAGAAAGTTGACCATTGCTACTATTATTAACAAAAGTAAAATCAGAGAAATGCCATTAAGTAGTGTTGTCTGATTTCCAATCCAAATAGCTAATCCCGATGACTTAAAACCTTCTGCTATCGCCAAGCCGCCACCAAACAAAAGAATAATTCCCCATGGAATGGTCTTACAGTTTTCCCATTCCAGAATTCGCTTTTCCTTTTTACCCTTTGCCGGTAAGATAAACAATACAACAGCTCCCATTATTGCTATTATGGAGTCATCAATATTCGGTAATATTTTTACCAGTAAAAATGATCTGGTGATCCACGAAAAAGCCGTTACTAAAAAAACCGCAAGTATTAATTTCTCTTCAAAACCCAGTCTCCCCAAATCCCTTATTCTTTCTCTGATTTCTTCCTTGCCTCCAGGCAAAACTTTGTCTTTAAGAGGAAAAGCAAAAGTCACCAAAAATTTCCAGCAAACGAATAAAAGAACCACGCTGATCGGAAATACTAATATAAACCAACTTCCAAAGGCAATTTCAACTCCATAAAATTCTTCCACCACACCTGCCAATACCAAATTGGGAGGTGTGCCAATCAATGTAGAGATACCACCAATAGAAGAGGAATATGCGATACCAAGCATCAGCACCTTGCCAAATTTTTTCACTGTACTTCTATTTACTTTTTCAGATTCTGAAAGTTGGAGAACAATTGCCATACCTATGGGCAACATCATCACCGTAGTAGCGGTATTTGAAATCCACATGGACAAAAAACCAGTTGCTACCATAAAACCAAGAACCATTTTATTCATATCGGTACCAATTACCCTGATTACATTCAAAGCAATTCGTTTGTGGAGATTCCACTTCTCAATGGCTATAGCTATAACAAAACCACCCAGATAAAGAAAAATCATCTTATTTCCAAAGGCTGAGGCTGTACTTTTTATATCCAAGCCTCCGGACAGTGGAAATAATATAAGAGGTAACAGCGATGTAACTGCTATAGGGATAGCTTCTGTAATCCACCAAATAGCTACCCAACTTGTACTTGCAAGTATGGCATGCGCTTCTGGTGACATTCCTCCATAAGGGCCAGTCAATAAAATAATAATGAATGACAATGGCCCTGACAGAATAGAGATCAGCTTTTTCAAATTGAATAGTTAAATAAGTGAATTGAAATTTGAAATTATATGTTTTAGATACAGGTTCAAAATAATCACAGCATTTTTAAAAGAACATGACCAATATATACCAGTGATTCTTATTCAATATTGGATTTGTTAAATTCTCAAAGTAATTTTGTTTAGAATGATTCTAAATAAATGAGAGAACATCAAAATACTACATTTCTATTATCAAATTTTCAATTTATTACTCAAAAAGGAGTAATATATCTAATTGACCAAATTTCTGAATACAATATCGTTGGACACATTGACAAACTGGATAATCTATTTGGCACTGTATTATCAAAAAAACCGGATGTATTATTCTTAGAAACAGATGGAAATAATTTATCCCTTCATTCAGAACTTGAATCAATCATAGAACATACCAATACAAAAATATTGTTGATGACTGATAATCAGGACAATCAAACGATTGAACATTTTATAAAAATTGGAGTCAAGGTGATGGTGACCCCTAACTGCTCTGAAGAAGAAATCACAAATGCCTTAAAAGCAGTATCAGTTGGTAATAGCTTTTTTTGTAATAAACTACTGAACCTTGTAATTGAAGAAAAAGCAGCACGTCCAAAAGGTAAAAAACCTAAAGAGATTTCACAACGGGAATTTCAGGTTTTGCAACTGATCACAAAAGGATATTCCAGCATGGCCATTGCAGAAAAGTTATTTTTGAGTGTCCACACTATCAATTCACATCGTAAAAACATTCTGAAGAAACTAAACCTCACCTCTCCGGCAGAACTTATAGTCTATGCATTGGAAAATGGTATTGTAAAAAAAACAAAATAACAAAGCAGTCACTAGCCTTAGTGACATTCACTAGTACTAATGAGGATAAAATCACCTACTTCTAGCGATTGACAAGCAGGAATTTCTAATTCATTTTTGCATTATTTAGAATCAATCTAAATAATTCGCCATGCCGAAATCAATATTCCTGTTTCTATTCAGCTCTCTCATATGTTTCACTGCATCAGCACAAAAAACCGAATTGACTTTTTTAGACAAGGAGAATTCTGAACCAATAGTGGGCCTTTTGGTCAAAATGAAATCAGATATCAATGGAAAAAAGCGAACGGTCATCACGGATATTGATGGAAAAGCTTCAACAGGTCTTCTCCAATTTCCAATACTGATAGAAACCAATCACCTGAGTTATGCACCATATATAGCAACAATAAATAAGGTTCAAGATTCACCTATAGGGCTCATCCCGGCTTCTCACATCATGGAAAATGTAGTAGTTGCTTCTGATCAATATCAAAATGTAGCGATAAACCCGGCTTTGTTTATTGTAGATGAAATAGATAGGCAGGAAATAGAAGAGTTGGGAGGAAACAATCTGGCCGATGTACTCAACTATCAATTGAATGTAACCATAACACCGGATGCTTCTACAGGTCGCTCCACAGTAAGCATGTTTGGATTGAGTGGTGAATATGTGAAAATATTGATCGATAATGTACCAATGGTAAGTGACAATGGTGCCGGAAACAATATTGATATTACCCAGATCAATCTGGAAAATGTTGAGAAGGTCGAAATAGCCGAAGGATCAATGGGCGTTATGTATGGTTCCAATGCTGTCGCCGGGGTAATCAACATTATAACAAAAAAAGAAACTGAAAGCAAATGGAATATTGGTGCTTCATTACAAGAAGAAACCATCGGATCTGAATACAACTTTCAGGATAGAGGAAGGCATATTCAAACCGTTTCTCTTGCTAATAACATTTCAAAAGACCTTTTTGCTTCTGTTCAATATACACAAAATGATTTTCAGGGTTTTTTCAATACCTATCAGGGAGAAAACTACTCTGGTACAGACAATTTGAGAGGATATGAATGGAATCCAAAAGACCAACATTCCTTAAATGGATTAATAAATTATCAGTTGAGTCCAAAAGTCAGTGCCTTCTATAAATATGAACGATATCAGGATGAGCTTAATATTTACGGGCATGCGGTTAGTGGCAGATTGGGAGTGGATGGTGAACCAGACTATACTGCTAATGACGAACTGTTTAAGACCATCAGAGACTCACACCATCTCAATTGGAGTGGATATATTTCTGAGAGTCTGAACTTCAATGCCCTGATCTCCTATCAGAAACAATCGAGGAAATACGAGGACTATACTTACAATATTGATTACCAAGCCAAAGTCAGTTCAAGAGGTGAAATCACTAACCAATCCAGTGAAGTTCTATTTTCCAAAGGATTGTTGAGTGGAATTTTGTCTAACTCTGAATTCACAGACTTAACAGTGGGATATGAGATCGAACATCAAAACGGTTATGATGCTGTAGCAAGCGGAGATCACTCTTCCAATACTTCAATTCAACACTTAAAATACCACGACCTGTTTATCACTCCAAAACTCTCCCCTTCTTCTGCTTTAACCATCATACCAGGCCTGAGATGGAACAACAATTCACGATATGGCAATCACCTGATATGGTCGCTTTCTTCCAGTTACCATTTTGAGAAAAACTTTTCAACAAAACTCGTAGTGGGATCCGCCTACAAAACACCTACATTCTCCCAGCTCTTCAGGTATTTTGTAGATGCCAATCATGACGTAAGGGGAAATTCAAACTTAACTCCGGAAGATGGGATTTCTATCCTGTTTGACCTTACAAAGAAATACAAGATAGGATCGGTGGAACTAAAACAATCCATCAACGGATACCACTTCAACATACAAGACAAAATAATGCTTAATCAGGTGATGGAAGAAAATGACGGCCAAACCACCACCCGTTTCACCTATTTGAATATAAACAAATACAAAACACTTGGTTTTTCCTCATCTATCAATCTTTCATACAAAAAGATAAATGCAATGATAGGAGGTAACTATATAGGAGTGAAACAAAATATAGCCAATGAAAAACCTGATGGGTACTTCTACTCACTTGCGCTAAACTCCCGCTTTAATTATTTGATACCAAAATACGATTTGAATTTTAGTGTCAACTTAAAGTACAATGGTTCCAGGCAACAATACATAGATGGAGATGATGGAGTCTCTAAAGTTAATATAGATCCCTATACGCTGATCGATACCAGTATCAAAAAATCCTTCTTTGGTAAATCACTGGAAACTACTCTTGGTATAAGAAACATAGCAAATATTGTTTCCGCTAACACCACCGGGCAACCTTCTTCCGGACACGACGGGCAACCCGACACAAGCCTGCTATTTGCTTATGGAAGATCCTATTTTTTGAAACTGGCTTACAAACTGAATTTTTAAAACAGAACAATATATCAAACATTTCTAAATAAGATAAAAATGAATAGAATACAAAAACAATTGAAATTACTAGTAGCAATGCTGTTGCTTGGAATAGTCTTTAGTGCCTGCTCAGGCGATGAAGATGTAGTCAGAATATTTGAATCTTCACTACAAACTAGCTCGGCTGGCCTGGCAAGTGCCAATGAGCAGGTAGATGTGGTTGTCAATTTTTCCGTTCCAACCATAGTTGAGGCCACTGTTGTGCTGGAAGTAGTTGAAAACGGTGTGATCTACGGTACAGATTACACCACCTCTCCTGCCGTAGCAGATGGCCTGATTACCATAACAGTTCCCGTTGGCTCCCAGTCAGCAGGCTTTACAATTACCCGACTGACAGAGTTTCTGGATTCAGGGAAAGATGTAACCTTCAACTTACTATCTGTAGATGGAGAAGAAGATGTAAACCTCATCGGTACTCTGTCCACTACAGTGTCTTTCGACGAAGTAATAAACACAGGAAGTACAATCGATTTGCTGACAGGTGGTTCTACACAACCAAATCAATGTTATATTGATCTGAGTTCAGGAAAGCAAACGGCTGTAAGAAGAGATACATGGGAAATTGGTTTTTACAATGGAAGTGAAAACAGGGTATTCTTAAATGCCGCATTAAAAGTTTCCATTGCCGAAATTCCGGGTGTAACAGACTTAAACGCTATCAACTCCTCTACTCAATTTTCCACTCCAATCGACTTATACACTGACTATGGATCAACTGAAATTGAAGTAAAGAATGTTGAAGAACTACTTGTTGGCTTGCCTTTAGGCTATGGACAATATGGGAACTTAGGCAATGGAGTTGCATTTACTGACAGCCAGGCGGGTAACATCGACGAAACTGCCATGGGAGAAATATCTACAGCTGACACTGAAAACAACGTATATATCATTTCTTTGGGAGATGCTATTCCCGATACAGAAGCAGAACCAAGTGCTATAAACACAGCAGGAGATCACCGTGGTTTTATGAAATTAAGGGTACTAACAGACGGTTCTTCCTACACCTTGCAATATGCCGATTTGGACGACACCAATTTTAGCGAAGCAACAATAACCAAGGATGAAAGCTATGTTTTAAAGGCATTCAGTTTGGTAAATAAAGAAGAAGTAAGTGTAGAACCTGAAGCTGATAAATGGGACATAAACTTCAGTGGAGTATTTTCATATTATGGTCCGTTCTATGGTTATCCCGGAGCAGGGCTTACTTTCTCTGATTATGGGCTGCACAATACATTAGGTAATGTAGGCTTGTATCAGGTAATTATTTACTCAGGAGATGATGTATATGATGTCCCGTCTTATGATAATTTCAGTCTAACTGATATAGATGAATCGGCTTTAGTCTATGACAACCGCACCATCATAGCGAGTGATTGGCGAAACAGCACAGATGGCATTGCGAAAGATGACAGATATTATGTCATAAAAGATTTTCAGGGCAATTATTTCAAATTAAAGTTTACTGCACTTGTTAGTTCTGAAGGTGCACGAGGTTATTCTCAGTTCACTTATGCTTTACTTCAGTAATTATGAACAAGTCTGTTAAAATATCAGTCATAATAATCAGGGTAGCTCTGGGGCTACTTCTGATTTATGGCGGTGTGAATAAGTTCATACCCAAACCTCCCAGGCCACAAACAGAGGAAACCAAAGAGCTTGCTCCCCATGTATTGAAAATAAAAGCATTCATAGGAGGATTAAAGCAAAGTGGCTACTTCTGGCCATTTTTAGGTGCAGCAGAAATAGTATGCGGAGTGTTGCTCATAAGCCAGATATTGTCACTACTTGGTGCTGTGATGTCTGTACCAATCACACTAAACATCTTCCTATTTCATGCTTTTCTTGAACCTCATGATACAGTAGAATTGTTAATGACAGGGGCTTATTTAACAGGAAACCTTCTCGTAATAGCCTATGCATTTCCCAAGTTGAAATCAGTTTTCTTTCCCATAAAACAAAATAAATAAAGAAATGAAAAAATTATTCACAATGGTATTTGTTGTAGCTTCATTCGCAGCAATTGCCCAAAAGAAAAAACAAAAACAAGACATAGAAGCCATCAAATCCATGTGCGGATGTTATGAAGTCTCTTTCAATTTTGCCGAGACTTTTTCTCCAAACAAAGACTATGAATTTTATGACAATTACTCTACAGGAGCACTGGAATATGTACTGCCTGTGGAAGAAGAAAATGACAAAATAGTTTTACAGCACCTGCTGATAGTGGGTAAATCCATGATCATCAAGCATTGGCGGCAAGACTGGCTTTATGAAAACACTGATTTCATGGTGTATGATAAAGACAGCAACTGGAAATATGTAAGCAAAGATGCTAAAGAGGTAAAAGGTCAATGGACACAAAAGGTGTATCAGGTTGATGACAGCCCAAGATATGAAGGCAGTGCTACCTGGGTGCATTTTGACGGAAAACACTATTGGGAAAACACTGCTGACGCTCCTCTCCCACGTAGAGACAGAACCAAACGAAGTGATTACAATGTGATGACCAGAACGAACCGTCAGGAAATCACCGATTATGGCTGGCTGCACGAACAAGACAATGATAAAGTCTTAAGGACAAGTTCAGACAGCCTTATTGCTCAGGAAAAAGGATGGAATACCTATACAAAGGTTGACAACTCGAAATGCAAAGCTGCAAAAGACTGGTGGACAAGAAATCATCAATACTGGGCAGACGTGAGAACTGTTTGGGATGAGCTTTTTTCACTCAAAAAAGACCTTGCGTTGAATATAAAAGTCGAGGATGAGATGTTGTTTCAACGCCTGTTTAAACTAGGAGACGAATATAGTGACACTACCGATTACAACAGCGGGCAAGTGAAAACAGCAATCCGGGAAATTATCCAAAAGCATATAGCCAATGATATTCAGGTTGCCAAAGCCAGTAATTACTAGTTAAATCATTTTAAACATACTAAAAGCCACCTCGAAAGGGTGGCTTTTGTTCTTTTAACATTTACATTAAGTCAGTATTAATCCTATCAAAAGAATAAAATTTTGACATCAAAAATCGTTAATGATGTTAAATTGCGGCAATGCATAAATTTCGTTATATAGTCTTTTTAAGCTTAACCTTTTCTTTCTTCTATGCAAGTGGCCAAAACATGGTTACAAACCCTGGTTTTGAGGAAATGAAAAATTGTCCATTTACAATGAACCAGCTAAAATTTACTAAAGCCTGGTTTCCTTTTGGCACAGCCGACCCCTCTCCTGACCTGTTTCACGAATGCTCCTATGGCACTATGGTTGGAGTTCCCATCAATGTATTTGGCACTCAAAAACCCAGATCAGGAAGTGCATACGCCGGGCTTATTACCTACCTGACTTCAAAAAGTGGCAAAACCTGGAAGCTACCGGCAAACCATAGAGAATTTTTAATGGTACAACTCACCAAACCATTGATAAAAGGAAATTCATACTACGCAGAAATGTGGGTAAGCCTGGCGGAAAACTGTGAATATGCGACCAACAGCATCAGCATGTATTTCACAAAAGACCTGCCTCATATAGACTGGCAAGCCATGGATTTGGGTTATTACAAACCCCAGATTCAAAGCCACCCGGACTCACTAATGGAAGACATAAATGGCTGGATGAAAGTATCAGGAACATTTGTAGCCAAAGGAAACGAGTTGGCATTGACCATAGGAAATTTCGTGAGTGACAAAAACACTCAGGTAAAGAAAACAAAAAGGAAATTTCCGGTATCAAAAAAGGATAAAATGCCCAAAGCCCTCCAGCCAATGATCTCCTATTATTTCATTGATGACGTGAAAGTAACTCCGCTGGATCCTAATGAACCAATTTATCCCGATGAACTCCTTGTAGAAAAGGATACATCTGACACTGACTACTTCGGTCCTGCTCATGTAGGCAAAAAGTTTATTTTGAACAACATACAATTTGATTTTGATCAGGCTGTGCTTCTGGAGTCGTCTTATGACGAACTAGACAAACTCTATGACTATATGATTGAAAACAAACGCATCAAAATAGAAATAGAAGGACATACAGACAACAAGGGAACGAAAGAATACAACTTAAAGCTATCTACCCAAAGAGCAAAAGCAGTGGCAGACTACCTTGTAAAATCCAGAGGACTCAATGAATTTAGAGTGGACTACAAAGGTTTTGGCAGCTCCAGCCCCATAGTGTCCAACGAAACACCGGAAGGACAAGCCATCAACAGAAGGGTTGAGTTTGTTATAGTTGGAAATTGATTCTAATTTATTGGTGTCCGAGAAAAGATTTTGCCTTCTAAGGAAATTCATCAAAATCACCCCTAAATCCCCTAAAGGGGACTTTTTGATCACCCCTTCAGGGGGCGGGGGTAGTTTTAGGAAATCGAAAAAATCTTTTCTCATTTCGTTTAAACGTACTTTTTTAGGGTATTTAAAATTTAGTCGGACACCACTAATTCTAATTCTAAAAATTACTCAACTCTGCAACAAAACATTTTTAGATTGTTAAGGAAAAATAATTGACTTCAAATATGTATTTTCGTTGTAGTTAATACTTATGAAAAGTCGCAAAATATATTCATTTCTGTTGCCGCTCCTTATCCTTCCCATTTTGGCTGGATTTTACTTTTCCGAAGACAAATTGAAATTTACAAAAAAGGTCAATGGAGTATGTTTCGTTGCGCCAAGACACGAAATAACTACAGAACACATAGATCCTGTTGTCAAAATAAATGCCAATTGGATAGCGGTTACTCCCTATGCTTTTTCTCAGAAAGGCAAGCCTGAAGTTCACTTCAACCACGACAGACAATGGTGGGGAGAACGAGTTGATGGTACTATCCAAACCATCATTGAAGCGAAAAAATATGATTTGAAGATCATGATGAAACCACACATCTGGGTAAGAGGACAAGGATGGGCCGGAGAGTTTGAGTTGGGAAATGAAGCCGATTGGAAAAAATGGGAAAGTGATTATTCCAAATACATCCTTACTTATGCTCGGATTTCAGATTCACTCAATGTAGAATTATTATGCATTGGTACCGAATACAAAATAGCAGTTCAAAAACGACCTGAGTATTGGAAGCAACTGATAAAAGAGGTGCGAGCCGTTTACAAAGGCCAACTCACTTATGCTGCCAATTGGGACAACTACCCCAATGTTACTTTTTGGCCTCAACTGGATTACATCGGAGTAGATGCGTACTTTCCCATTTGCAAAGAAAAAACACCTGAGGTCTCTGTACTGAAACAAAACTGGAAGAAGATAAAATCAGAATTAAGTGATTTTTCTGACAAATACCACAAGCCTATTCTATTTACGGAATACGGTTACAGAAGCATGGACTATACTGCCGATGGTCATTGGGAAATGGACAGAAAAGAAGGTGTATTGAATATGGAAGGGCAAAAAAATGCCTTGGAAGCATTGTTCAATACTTACTGGGAAGAAGACTGGTTTGCAGGTGGATTTCTATGGAAATGGCATGCCAGTCATCTAAAACACGGGGGTGAAAATGATTCTAGATATACCCCTCAAAACAAACCGGCTGAGCAGGTAGTAAGACTTTGGTACGGAAAAAATCAGGGTAAAGGAAAAAACACTTTATAGTTATTTTATCAACTTGTTATAAGACATCAGCCTTCGCAGAGGTGACGGTTCTAATAGCTCCAGACCTGTAAGGTTTATCTAATTAACTCAGATGGTGACGGTAGTTTTCTGGTTCTTCTTGGGAAGAAACCTTACAGGTCTTATATCACTAGTTTATAGCTTACCTTCTGAGAGATTTCTCCTTCGTCGAAATGACATAGATTGTTAAATTCATAGCTATAAGTAAACACAAGTCGAGAGGGTAAATGATATTAAACATCTCTACAGATTAACTCACCACTTTAATTTCATAAATTGCCATTCTAATATTCAATCAGATTATGAGTAAAAAATTAGAAAATATAAAGCTATTGATTCTGGATGTGGATGGTACGCTAACTGATGGTGGAGTCTATGTGACAGAAGAAGGAAAACAATTTAAAAAATACAGTGCCAAAGACGGATTGGGAATTCGTGAATTGATAAAATCCGGTTTTCAGGTAGGCATCATCAGCCATAGTATGGTCTCGGAAATGGTAACCTTTCGTGCCAAAGCTCTTGGCATTCAAAACTGCTATGTCGGTATGCAGAACAAATTGAAAGTATTGGATGGATGGTGCGAAAACCTCAACATTTCAAAAGAAGATATCGCTTATATAGGGGATGATATCAATGACCTGGAAATCATGGGAGCTGTAGGTGTGTCGGCGTGTCCTGCGGATGCCCACAAAAAAATACAGGCCATTGCCGACATCAAACTTCAGAACAAAGGTGGCAAAGGAGCAGTAAGAGAATTTATCGATGATTACTTAATGGATTGAGTATAATTTTTCAACTCAAAACCTCCATTAAACTAAATTTCAACCTTACACTTTCATGGGATATTTAGCCTGTGAAAATATTAAATAAATCAATTGAAATTCTTCCTTTGGTTAAGAGATTAATTCTTCTATTTTTGCACAAAATAGAAAAAGCATGAGTGTATTAGTAAATAAAGATTCTAAAATAATAGTACAGGGGTTTACAGGTTCTGAGGGAACATTTCATGCCTCTCAAATGATTGAATACGGTTCTAACGTAGTAGGAGGTGTAACTCCGGGAAAAGGAGGACAAACTCACCTTGACCGACCAGTTTTCAATACTGTAAAAGAAGCTGTAGAAAAAGCAGGAGCAAATGTGACGATCATATTTGTACCCCCGGCATTTGCTGCAGACGCTATCATGGAAGCCGCAGAAGCAGGCATCAAAGTAATCGTAACGATTACTGAGGGTATTCCTGTGAAAGACATGGTGACCGCTAAAAATTACCTGAAGAATAAAGATGTTACTTTAATCGGGCCTAACTGCCCTGGTGTTATCACTCCGGGAGAAGCCAAAGTAGGCATCATGCCCGGTTTTGTTTTCAAAACAGGTAGGATAGGTATTGTATCTAAATCCGGTACATTGACTTACGAAGCTGCCGATCAGGTAGTGAAAGCAGGTCTGGGAGTATCTACTGCCATAGGTATCGGTGGTGACCCGATCATAGGTACTTCTACCAGGCAAGCTGTGGAAATGCTAATGAACGATCCTGAAACTGATGGAATCGTGATGATAGGTGAAATCGGTGGAAACTACGAAGCAGAAGCCGCCAGATGGATCAAAGCTCAGGGCAATCCTAAGCCGGTAGTAGGATTCATCGCAGGACAAACTGCACCAAAAGGAAAAAGAATGGGACATGCTGGTGCCATCATAGGCGGTGCTGACGATACAGCAGAAGCCAAAATGAAGATCATGGGTGAGTGTGGCATACACGTAGTAAAATCACCTGCTGATATAGGAGCTACTATGGCAAAAGCCATGGCATAAGCCAATACAAAACATATAAGTGCTCAAAAGCCGTCCCGAATATTCGAGGCGGCTTTTTTTATGTTTAATGACCCGTTCTAAAATAAGTTGACAACAAATCGATTTATAATGCAGAACAGCAGTTTTCGAGAATCCTTTCCTTTCAACAACTGTACTAATCAGCTTATCTATAAATAATGTGGTGGACTGAAACAAAAACGTGAACATGAGCCTTAAGGCGAGGTATTTTCTCCCATTCTCTGAGTGAGACATTAAAAGCAATGTGTATATTTAGAGTTCAAATTGAAATTCAGGCAAATATGAATACATTTTCTTTGAATAATAAAGTGGCAGTTGTCACCGGAGCAAGCAAAGGTATCGGACAGGCTATAGCAGAACTTTATGCTGAATACGGTGCTAAAGTGGTGGTGTCAAGTAGAAAACAGGATGCCATCGACCTGGTGGTTAAGAGTATAACGGACAAGGGACAGGATGCCATTGGAATAGCTGCCAACACCGGAAAAGCGGAAGACTTGAAAAACCTTATTGATCAGACGATTGCCCATTATGGACAAATAGATATTTTAGTTAATAATGCAGCAACCAATCCTACTTTTGGCCCTATGCTCAATACGGATGCTGATGCTTTTGACCATATTATGAATGTCAATGTAAAGGGTCCTTTTGAATTGTCTAAAATGGCATTTCCTCACATGATGAAATCAGGCAATGGGTCCATTATAAATATCAGCAGCATCGGTGGGCTTTCTCCGGAACCGTTACTCGGGATTTATAGTGTAAGTAAATCGGCTTTAATTTCTCTAACCAAGGTAATGGCTAAGGAATTTGGCGTAGCAGGTATCCGGGCCAACGTAATCTGTCCCGGGCTTATCAAAACCAAGTTCAGTGAGGCACTGTGGAGCAATGAACCCATTGCTGATAAAATGATCAAGCGGCTTCCTATTTCAAGAATTGGCACGCCTGAAGACATTTCAGGGCTGGCACTCTTCCTTGCCTCTGAAGCTTCCGCTTATTCTACAGGAAGTGTATTCACCGCTGATGGAGGTTATACCATTTAGAATTAGGACACAAAATTAAACCTATTGGAAATAAACAATATTTGAGAACTTGTTCTGTTTAATAATTTGTATTTTTAGATCATTATGAAATTTGTATTCTTTTCATCTCTTACGGTAGTCATTTTACTATCAATGACAACTCATGCCCAACCAGCACAAGAAGCTGAAATAAATGACATTCTTCTCCGTCACAACTACTGGAGAGCTGATGTAAGTGTAGGAAAAATAGAGTATTCTCAGGAATTGGCAGATGTGGCTTTCATATGGGCAAAAAAGCTCAAAGAGAAAAACTGTGCTTTCGAACACAGTGGCAATGGGTATGGTGAAAATCTTTTTAAAGGCACCAAAGGCTATTATTCAGTAGCTGATGCCATTGACTCTTGGGCCGGGGAGAAAAAAGATTACAACTACAATAAAAACAAATGTAAATCAGGAGCAGTTTGTGGTCATTACACTCAACTGGTGTGGAAAAATACCACCAAAGTAGGATGTGCTCAAATCGAATGCAATGGCATGATAACCTGGGTTTGCAATTATGATCCACCTGGAAATTACATCGGCCAAAAACCCTACTAAGCCACAGCTATTTTTTTGAGAAAAGGCTGCCAGTCGTCTTTCACTACTCCTACTGAATTTTTCAAGAACATTATATAAGAGGGTTTGAATGGAGGCTTTTTCAATACAAGGCCTGCCTCTTTGGGCGTGCAATCACCTTTTTTAGAATTACATTTTTTGCATGCTGTCACCAAATTATTCCAACTTGATTTACCTCCTTTTGATCTCGGAATCAGATGGTCTAAAGTCAAATCTTTGGTAGTACTGCAATACTGACATTGATAGGAATCCCTTTTAAAGATATTGTAGCGGGTAAGAACAACACCTTTGTAAGGAACATGAACATAACTTTTGATTTTAATCACCGATGGCATGGGATATGACCTGGAGATACTTCTTAGTACATTGTCTTTATCTGCAGCGAGCAATTCGGCTTTATCAAGGAAAACCAATAAAAATGCCCTGCTAACCGTACACAGTGTTAGTGGAGAATAATCCTGATTTAGTACTAATACTTTGTTATCCATAAGCCCGTATTTCACCTGTTAGTGTCCCTATACCCTCCTATTCCTTCATACTATTCTTTGCTATTTAAATTTAAGCCATGAAAATAGATAATTATATGCAAAAAAGGTATAGAGGTATTATTAAAAGTGTCATTTATTTATTCCTGACTCACAAATAACAACACAGAACACTTCCAAAGTGTTAATCCATGAAGTATGATCACCTGATCAAAATAAAAATATTTTAATTCAAAAAATCCACATAAGATGTAACTTGCAGTAAATTTTATTAAAGGAAAAGATTCGGCAATTGGATATTACAAAAGAAGACATATTAAAAGCACTGAGCACGGTAGAGGATCCTGATTTGAAAAAAGATTTGGTTACTCTAAACATGATTGAGGACTTAATAGTAGAAGGAGGCAAAATAAGTTTTTCTGTAGTATTGACCACTCCTGCTTGTCCTCTGAAAGAGATGATAAAAAAGGACTGTCTGAGTGCCATTGATAAGGTGACAAATGGAGAAATAGAAGTGATTATCAACATGACTTCTAATGTAACCACCACACGGGGAAGCTCTTTGTTGCTTCCTAATGTGAAAAACATCATTGCTGTGGCTTCAGGAAAAGGAGGAGTTGGCAAATCAACAGTAACAGCTAACCTGGCCGTAGCTCTTGCCAAAACCGGAGCAAGTGTAGGAGTCATAGATGCCGACATTTCGGGTCCTTCAATCCCTACGATGTTCAATTGTGAATATGAAAAACCATCAGTTGTTCAAAAGGAAGGAAAAAATCTGATTGTGCCCATACAACAGTACGGTGTTAAACTTGTCTCCATTGGTTTCTTAACTCCCCAAGATGGAGCTGTAGTGTGGAGAGGACCAATGGCAAGTTCTGCATTGAAGCAGTTTATTGGTGATACAGAATGGGGAGATCTGGACTATCTGCTGATAGACCTTCCTCCTGGAACCAGTGACATTCACCTGACACTGGTGCAGTCTGTACCTGTAACAGGAGCCGTATTGGTTACAACTCCCCAAAAGGTAGCTTTAGCTGATGCAAGAAAGGGGCTTTCAATGTTTAAACAACCTCAAATAAATGTACCCGTTTTAGGTACTGTGGAAAACATGGCCTATTTTACTCCGGAAGAATTGCCGGACAATAAATATTACATATTTGGTCAGGGAGGAGGACGAAAATTGGCAGAACAGTTTGATGTTCCTTTTTTAGGAGAAATACCGTTGGTACAATCTATCAGAGAAAGTGGTGACAATGGCTATCCTGCTGTGATGAAAGAAGGGCCTGTTGGAGAAGCTTTTACGGCTCTTGCTCAGTCTGTAGCCAGACAAGTTGCCATTAGAAATGCTTCCAAGGACAAAACAAAAGTCGTTCAGATGAATCAATAAGGCCAGGTAAGGTCTTTAAATATATAAAATGGAAACAGATATAAAACAGGATTTACTATCCAGGGTAGAACAAGCTCTCGAAAACATCAGACCCTATCTGCTCACAGATGGAGGAGATGTGAAACTCATCGAAATCGATGATGATCATATCGTGCAAGTGGAATTGCTTGGAGCATGTGGCTCTTGTCCTATGTCTCCTATGACCATGAAAGCTGGCATAGAAGAAGCTGTTAAGAGAGTTGCCCCGGAGATTAAAGGGATAAATGCAATAAATGTTGAATAAATACATTTAAACTACGCTATAACCTAGGGGTATAATGATTTCAAGATTATCTTCGTTAGTGAAAGATATTTTTGAAATTGTTTAATTCCTATTAGGCCTCATCATTGCGTTACGTATTAATTTTCATATCATATTTTTTGTCACAATTGTCCTGCTATAGCCAGGAAAAATGTGGAACTGACCAATACCAACAGATTTTACATCAGCGATTAAGCTTGCCGGAAAATGAAGATCGGTTTGAAGGTTGGATATATAAAAGAATCTCTGAAAAAAGAATCTCCAACTTTTTCATCAATGAAAACGATGAAACGATATATACCATTCCGGTAGTAGTGCACATCATTCATCAGGGGGAAGCATTAGGCACCCGCAGCAACATTCCTGACGAACAAATTACATCTCAAATTGAAACTTTAAATGAGGATTTCAGGAGGTTGAATGCAGATGCATCCAGTACTCCTACAGAGTTTCTACCAGTAGCGGCCGATATTAAAATTGAGTTTGTATTGGCCAAAAGAGACCCTGAAGGATTGCCAACCAATGGAATTGTCAGGAAAAAAAGTCAACTGGCCTCATACTCCTTCAATACAGACAGAGAGTTAAAAGCCCAGAGTTACTGGCCAGCAGAGGATTATTTAAACTTGTGGATCACTACTATTTCAGGAAACCTTCTGGGATATGCGCAATTCCCAACATCTAACCTGGAAGGTATGGATGTAGATCAAAGCATCAGCAGATTGACCGATGGTATTGTTATCGATTATCAGTACATGGGCACAGGCTACAATGCAGTAGCTTTTTCTAAGGGAAGAACCGCTACTCATGAAATAGGCCATTTTCTGGGATTAAGACATATTTGGGGAGAAGGAGGCTGTAGCAGCGACGACTTCTGTGACGACACTCCAATCAAATCCGGAAGTACGGAAGGATGTCCTTCAGCAGGAAGTGTTGAATCTTGCGGTTCGGTTGATATGTTTCAAAACTTTCTTGATTTTTCAGATGATCTATGCATGAACCTGTTCACCACGTGCCAAAGTCAGCGAATGAGAACCATTCTCGAAAATAGCCCAAGAAGAAAAAGCTTAATTACATCTAAAGCATTGCAAGATCCCATAGTTGTAGCAAATGATTTGGGTATCAGACAAATTCTATCTCCGTTATCAGGCGATTGCAGTACTGCCATTACACCTCAGATCGAAGTGCGCAACTATGGATTGAATACAATAGAAAGTTTTGAAATAGACTTGTATATAGACAATGTTTTCATTGAAAAAATCTCCAAAAACACTATAATCTCAGAATTGGGCTCTTCACTGGTTTCTTTTGATGAAATTACAATTGCTCAGTCAGGTGTCTGTTCCTATCGTTTTGAAATAACAGAAACAAATGGCGTGGATGATGGCAATGAAGAAAATAATACATTGCTAGTCAATGTAAGTTTTTCAGAAGAAGAACAAATTCCGTTCTTTGAAGATTTTGAAAGTTCGATTAGTAAATGGAACTTTCAAAGTACCTCCGGTGGATCATCATGGTCTCAACAACAAGCTCCATATCAGGTGATCAACAATACGGGAATGGTACTCTCTTATTTCCAAAGTCCTGCTGAGAAATATGGAGAAACTGATTTTTTGATCAGTCCTGTATTTGACCTTTCTTCCTTACCTTCAGCCGACATAAGCCTAAAATATGCTTATGCAGCTTATCCCGGAAATATTACCGATGTATTTACCATTGCTGTTTCCACTGATTGTGGCAATACATTTCCAGAGGAAAATTATGTATTCCAAAAATTCAGCCCGCCTCTAAGTACCACAGGTTTAAGTACTGATGCGTTTGTTCCGGAAGGAACCGGTGACTGGGAGGAACTTGACATCAACATCACTGAATTTGTAGGGAACGAAAATGTTGTTATTGCATTCATTGGTCACAACGGAGGAGGTAACAACCTGTACATTGATGATTTTTCCATTACCTCAGAAAATAAACTTGACTATGATCTGTCTCTGAGAAGTGTGTACAACACTCCTGCTGTAACGTGTGGTGAAGATATTTTCCCTTCAATAGAAGTGAAAAATTCAGGGATAAACACCATCACTGATTTTACCCTGAATTATGAGCTGGACGGGCTGAATCATACACTGTTTATTAATGATCTAGATCTGTTGCCTGGAAAAACTTATACCGCAAAACCAGGCATTCAAAATATTGATAATGGAAAACATGAGATTCTATTCAGTGTATCAAACCCGAATGGTGTAGCAGATCAAAACACCGCAAACGACAGCCGAAATGTCTTTTTTGAAGTAAATACAGAAAGTGCCACCAATCCAATCAGGGAATCATTTGAAGATGAAAACTTCCTGAAGTCCTGGAGTTTTGTCAGACCAGATCAGGCTCACAATTGGACTGTTACAGATGTTCCATCTGATAATTCTTTCAATAAGGCTGTGAAAGTTGACGGATACAACATTGAAGAAATTGGCATAGAAAACTGGCTTGTAAGTCCTTCGATCGATTTCAGTGAAAGCAACGAAGCATCATTGGCATTCAAAGTTTCCTACGCCAATGTGCAAGGAAGAAATGACAGGTTGAAAGTACTGATTTCTTTGAATTGTGGCAGAAGTTATGACCATGTCGTCTATGATAAGAAAGGAGCTGATTTGGCTGTCGTTCAACAATCGGAAGAATGGATTCCTGACGGAGCAAATGATTGGAAAACCGAAACCATCGACCTGTCAGAATACGCTGGTTGGAATCAGGTAAGAGTAGCTTTTGTTATTGACAATCAAAACGGAAATAACCTATATCTTGATGATATTGAGTTCTTTACTACATCTGAGCCAAACCTTTTGGATATTGAAGACGAGAAGGTGAGAATCTACCCCTCTCCTGCCAAATCGACTATTAACTTAAAATTTGACCTGAAAACCAAATCAGATCTTGAAGTTCAAATTCTGGATCTTATGGGCAAAGTGGTAAATGAAATGGAATATCCCAACACCCTAAATCAAACTTATCAAATAAACAACCTCAATGTGGATAATGGTATTTACCTTATTCATGTAAGCGGTTCTGGAATAGATTTTTCCCGCAGGGTTCTGATTTGGAACTAATTTGGGCCTCTATTGCCGACAAAAAAATACCTCAGGTATAAGTTAACAGCAGGAACAGTATTGTCAAAAGTACGGCCATAGCCTGGAATGGTAAATACATCATAAGGCTCTTGCTCATCATATTTACTCATCACTCTTAGTCTAAAATAGAAGCCTAAACTGAGCTTAGTATTAATTTTTTTCTCCGATCCCAATACCAGTTCATACCATGATGCAGTAAGAGATTTTCTGGAAAAAGACTCTTCATAAGGTTCAAACAAACCTGATGAACTCGTTACATTGATCGTTCCCTGATCTTCAAAGTCAGACATTGCGTATCGAACTGAAAGTGATAAACTGTTTTTAGGATCTATTACTTTCCTAACACCAGTTCCGAATCTAAAATATATGCCCCTTACCTGATAGTCGGCATTTACATACGAATCGTTTGGATTCAACGTGCTGTATCCACCTTCAGCCACTATCAACAGGTTCTTTTTGATTCCTAGTTGAACACCAATTTCATTTTTCTTCTCTACTCCACTGAGGTATCCAAGAATTTTTCCATAATCCACTACGGCACTTACATCTCTGATCAATGGATAGAAAGTTTTTATTTTCACCAAATCTTCAATTGACTTTTGATTGCTTTCAACAATCAAAGAATCAACTTCGACATCCTGAGCTTTTAATTGAAAGCCCATCAAAGTGCAAGTAACTAGTACACTAAAAATAAAGCTTAACCGATGTTTCATTTTCACAGTTTAGTGATTGACAGCTTGTGGAATCAAAGCCATTATGACTTATAATATTAACATCTGATACTACAATTTTAATCCTTCTTTTTTCATCTACCACTTGCTCTTTCACATATTCCACTTCCAGATTATAAGAGATTCCATCTATTTCAATTGAAAACTTAGAAACATTAGAATTCATGGACAAAGGCAAATTATACGTAGTAGCACTATCGGAATACGTTTGAACAGAATTATTCTCAACATTGGTGATGGATGTTACCTGAACATCACCCGATTCAATAGTGTTGATGACATCTGTCAATTCGCTTTTCAAGTCAGCTAAAAGGGTTGAATTTTCTTTCATCAATTCCAATGATGAGGTAAACTCTGATTCCATCTCAATCAAGGCATCTCTGATTTCAATATAGTCTGTTCTTCCGATATCAATAGAATCGTTGAGCTCGTCAATACTATCCTCCAACACATTCAACCCACTATTCAGGTAGGTGATAACTTCAGTAACATTGGCGATGTAACTATTTGTAATATCCAGACTATCATTGGCCTTTTTCAGACTGTCAGCATTTATGAAGCGGATTTTAAGGCTTGGGTCATTAAAAAACACTTCAGCATCTTCGGCGCAAGACCACACCAAAAAGAAAAGGAAAAAAACCGGAAACAGGTGCTTGTTCATGCTATTGCAGCGAAAGCTTAAAGTCAATGTATAAATACAACAACAAACTTAAGCTATATCCCAGAATAGCTTAAGTTTAAAGTCAATATTTCATCAAAATGTCTTTTATTTATAAGAAAAAATCAATAGCCAACAACCTGAAGTTTGTCATCATTTTTGGCGAAAACAATTTTTTTACCGCTTTCAGAAGGTGTTTTTAAAATACCTGCATTCTTCACGTCTCCTTTCACAAACAAGCCACTTTCATAGGGGAACTTTGAAGTAAACTCTCCTTTACCATTTCCTTCCAGAAGTACTCCGTAACCGGCATCATTTCTTGGAGTTTCCACTTCAGCCTGATATAGATTGCCAGACAGCAATGCATCCAGATTACCATCATTATTAAAATCGTCAATTAAAATACTATTAACTGAAGAAAACTGCGTAATGCCATCCAGTTTGGTCACTTTAAATTTGAAGTTGCCTAAATTTTCAACATAAGAGGTAGCAAATGTAGTAGCAGCATAATGAAGGGATTTTTTCAGATCTTCTTCTCCATATACCGTAGAAATGTCAGCCAGTCCATAGTCATTGTAACTCGGAAATTTCTTTTTGATAAAAGGCATCTGATTTGAAGAGCACTCCCTACCACGCAAAGGATATACTTTTCCATTTTCATGATAACCCAACACTATGTCCAGGCTTCCACTCTTGTCAAAATCATTAGCATATACTTCGAATGGTTCGTCTGTAGTAGCCTGATATTTGTAATTCGTCCCCAGATTTCCAACTATAAAATCCTGGTCTCCGTCATTATCAAAATCAGCAGAGGCAATGCTATACCACCACCCTGTTTGATTCTCAAGCCCAGATTCAATAGTAACATCTGCAAATTTATCACCCAGGTTCTTAATGATTTTGATGGCAGTCCACTCACCTACCACAACCAAATCCATTTTTTCATCATTATCCAAATCAACCCATTCTGCATTGGACACCATTCCAAATTCCGACATAAAAGGAGCCAGATCGTTAGTGGCATCTGTAAACTTAACAATCCCCCCCTGACTTTCATTTTTCAATAAATAACTACCGGGAGAAAGAGGGTATTTACCAGGTATTAGTTTGCCTCCAACAAAAAGGTCAAGATCACCATCATTATCATAATCTGCAGACCTTACACAAGAACCGGAGATTCGGTTATCGGGTAATGCATCTGAAGCTTTGGAGAAAGTTCCATCTCCCATGTTTTCATACAATCTATCCTGATAGTAGTCACTTCCCTCCTTTTCTTCATAGCCACCGGAAACCACGTACAAATCTACATCACCATCACCATCTGCATCGAAAAATACCGAAGCAACATCTTCATGTCTTTTATCTTTAAGCCATAGTGACTTTAATTCAGAATAGAACTTTCCATTTTTCTGTTGAATAAAAAGCTCTCCGGACTGACCTTTAGCTCCTCCTATATAAAAATCATCTAGTCCATCATTGTTCACATCACCTATTGACAAGGCAGGGCCATTTTGAGACATTTTATGAGGCAATAAACTTTCTCTTTCAAAATCATTAAATTCGTTTTCTTTGTGTACAAATCCCTGTCCCAATTCAGGTGTTACATCATTAAAAATTTTCTTGGTTTCTATGGATTTTGCCACCACATTAGAAGCATCAGAATGACTCACCGTAATCTGCTGATTAGAAGCAATATTACTCAATGATTGAGTTTTTCCATCAGGCCAAAGAATCGTCATATTGTCAACTGAGGTGGCATCACTAATACCGAAATGCAGGATTCTATCCACCGAAGATTGAAAACCTCTTGACAAATACAACTCCCTGGTTTGCTTTATACCCTTGCTCTCTAGAATTACCCTTGCTCCTATTCCATCTTTGTTCATTGGTGAACCTTCCAGTTTCACTTTCAGGTAGTTGCTTGACAAACCCAGTTCTCTTGTATTATTCTTATAAATGTAAGCAGCACTATTGATATTGTTACCTATAATGTCCAAATCACCATCATTATCTAAATCCGCATACACTGCTCCATTAGTGCAACTGGCTTCTGTAAGTTTCCAGTCAGCATTTTTTTCCGAGAATGAAAAGTCTTTATTATTCAAATAAAGCAAGTTGACTTCCTTTTTTTCCGGCATTACGGCTAGAATGTCTTCATAATACTTTTTGATCAGAGAATCTTTATTGGAGTATTTCTCCAGGTCTTCATACAATTGAGCGACCCGCTTTCTCTTGTAAATCACAAAATCATTGTTTCTGAAAGACCTCAATACTCCATTGGAAACAAAGAAGTCCTGCCAGCCATCGTTATCCATATCGAATAAAAGAGGTGCCCAACTCCAGTTTGTATTAGATATCCCTGCGAGCTTGGCAACATCAGAAAATGCAGGAATGCCTTCTTCAAGTATGTCTCCATTATTCACCTGCAAAGCATTGAACATGTATTGATGGTGTAGCCCTTTACCGACCAAATCATAGAATCGTTTTGGATTCATACCGCTCATACTGGTTTTCAAATCATAATTGTTATTCGAAACCATATCTAATGATATGAAGTCAAGCCAGCCATCGTTGTTGATGTCACCAATGTCATTTCCCATGGAGAAATTAGAAATGTGATTGGTAGCGACTCTTATGACCTCTTTATAAGTTCCATCTTTTTGATTGATGTATAAATGATCTTTTTCTGAATAATCCTGTCCTACCAGAATATCCGGCCATTGATCATTGTTTAAGTCGCCTATGGCTATACCAAGGCCAAAACCAATAGAATTGTTAAGAATGCCACTTTGGGCAGATACATCAGTATATTTTCCTTTGTCATTTCTGAATAGTTTATCGCTGCTGTATTCGGATTTCTTATTGAGCAATTTTTCGATATTGGGTTCAACATCAGCTGGTTCAATCCCATGATTGATTAAAAACATATCCAAATCTCCATCTTTGTCATAATCAAAGAATGCAGCTTGCGTAGAGTAATCAGGAAGATCTAATCCATAAAGAGAAGCTTCTTCTTCAAATACAGGTATGCCATTTTTGTTGTTTCCTTTGTTGACGTAGAGTTCGTTCCTTCTATAGTTCAGGTCAGCATAATCACCGGATTTGCACACATAGATATCAAGCAGACCGTCAGAATTGATGTCCACTAATGCCACTCCGGTAGGAAAACCATCTTTTCCTTTCACTTTAGATACCAGGGTAGTTTCTTCAAACACCAAATTTCCTTTATTGATAAAAAGTTTATTAGAGTATAGATTGGATGTAAAGTAAATATCTGGAAGATTGTCATTATTAAAATCTCCAACTGCCACCCCACCACCATTGTAAAGGTATTCATACAATACTCCGTTTATCGAAGGACTTTCGTTGATTACATTTATGAAATTTAATTTTGTGTCGGATGGATTTAGTATGGTAAACAGTGCCTCCTCTTTGACCTTATCTTCTTTTGAAATGGTATTTGTTTCAACTTTTTCTCCACACCTTGAAAACAAAACAACCAATACTATATAAACAAATATCTTTCTCATCTTTGAAAATTTCATTCTAAAAACCTCAACACCGGATTTCAAACCACTGCTGTAAAAAAACCCAACGAGTAATCTCAAAGGTAGTAATATACCATAAAGAAAACCTGTTGGGTTTAGTCATTACTTGGATTCATGTCAGCCCTAATATATTAAGACAACCAGGAATCAATACCTATTGATTAGTCCAATATTGATTTTGTTTAAGGACATCATTACTCAAATCAATTTCTCGTTGAGGAATTGGGAAGTAATAATTTTTTGGACGTACAAATGTTCTGGGTGGATCAAATTGTCCCCTGTCTTCACCATAGATTGCAACAATATCAACGATTCCAGCCTTGTCCCATCTCATCAAATCCTGATGACGCTGATTTTCTCCAAATAACTCTACACGTCTTTCATGTATTAACTCAGGCATACCTGCATTGCTAACCAGCGGCATATTTACACTTGCCCTGCTTCGAACCTCATTAATTTCATCATCTCCTGCACCCACACCATTCAATCGGATTTTAGCTTCAGCAACTAACAGGTACACATCTGCCGAACGAAGAATTGGTACATTTTGATCATTGTCTAAATTGCCATCATCAGTAAATGTTGCATATTTTGTTTGAGCATAACCTGTTGCAGTCAGATCAGCAGTAAATTCGGTAATACCATAATCACCTTTTCGATCAACCATATCACCAGGTTGCCAGATAGACATACCCAAACGTGGATCACCATCTTCAAACTCATCTACAATGCTTTGAGTAGGATCATGAAAATCCCATCCACCCCATGGTCTTGGAGCTATCCAAAACTGAGGAACATCTGCCCAGTTAGCCGAACCCTGTGCAGCAAAAAGCATCTCAGGATTATTCTCAGTAGCCGGAGTAAAGTTATCTCTAAAGTTATCCGCTAATGGATAAGGACCTTTGGTTACTTTTTCTCCGGCGGTAATTGCATCCGCAAACCTTTCCTCATAAAGATACAATTTGGCCAGCAAACCATTGGCAGAGCCCTTGTTGGGTCTTCCAAGATTTTCAGGGGTGTGGGTATCAGGAAGAAGACCAACCGCTGCTATCAAATCTGATTCCACTTGTGCACGAACTTCTGTCAAAGAAGATTTTGGCACGTTAAAGTTACCTTCAATAACATTTTGTTCTAAAATCAAAGGAACTTCTCCATATATAACAGAAAACCTCCAGTAACCAAAAGCTCTGATAAAATGAGCTTCTCCTAGTATTCTGTTTTTCAATACAGCATCTATATCTTCAATGTTTGGCACATTAATTAGAATGGCATTCGCACGAGTAATCATTTCATACTTGTTCTTCCAGCCATATCTCACACCGTTATTGCTGGCGTCAAGCGTGAAGTTTTCCATTGCTTCTTCATAACCATGATCTCCTGCCCTGTACAAGTCGTCCGAACAGTTATCAAATACATTTTCACTATGTCCATAAAAATCTTCCTCCCTGAGCAACGTGTACATGGCGTTTGACGCAGCTATAGCGTCATCACCGTTTCTCCAAAAAGTGGCAGAAGTTGATTCCCCATAAGGGGTTGTTTCAAGCAGGTCATTGTCACAACCGGATATTACCAAGAACAAACAGGCTGCCGGAATGATGTAAATATTTTTTATAATCTTTATCATAATTTTAATTTTTTGATTGATTAAACTAAACTGTGACATTTAATTAAAAGCCAATATTAACCCCTAACATAAATGTTCTGGCCTGTGGAAATTGCGCATAATCCACATTCAGCTGGGTAGTACCATCTGTCAAGCCCAACTCAGGATCTAACCCTGAATACCCGGTTATGGTAAACACATTCTGTCCAGTGAAATAAAACCTTAATCTTGATAATCCAACTTTATCTGTAACATCGGATGACAGAGTGTAACCTATGGTTAAATTCTTTAACCTTAAAAAGTCACCTGATTCGATAAACATATCTGATGTCCTGTAGTTTAAGTTAGTTCGCAAAGTAGAAACCCTTGGTATTTCATTGCTTGTACCCGGACCTGTCCACCTATTAGTTACTTCAGAATACAAATTAAACGGATAAGAGGCATCAATTCCCTGCATTCTGTCAGCATTGTAAATATCTACACCTGCAACACCCATAAAGAAAAGTGTTACATCAAACCCTTTGTAGCTCATATTGGCATTGATACCATAAGACATTTTAGGATGTGGGCTTCCAAGAATTGTCCTGTCCTGATCATCAATAACATTATCATCATTGATATCAACAAAACGAACATCACCCGGAACTGCTCCTGGTTGTTCAGCATGGTTGTCAATATCGGATTGTGTTTGGAACAAACCATCGGTTTTCCATCCATAAAATGTTCCGATTGGATTGTTTTCATAAGTTCGGGAGATCTCCTGATCAGGCCTGCCATAGAATCTGGAAGCCAAAAATGTTCCATCGACTAATTTTGTAACTTCATTGCTAATAAAGGATGCATTACCTCCAATGTTGTAGCTAAATTCACCTTTGGTATTTCTCCAGTTCAATTCAATTTCTAATCCTTTGTTCCTTACTTGTCCAATGTTCAAATAAGGAGATGGATTGTTGCCCTGTGCTCCAATAGTTGGAGGAGAAAGCAACATATCTTCCGTATCTTTAATGAAGTAGTTGAAATTTGAAGTCAATCGATTATCCAAGAAACCAAGATTCACACCAATATTAGACATTTTCACAGTTTCCCATGTAATATTCTCATTAGCAAAACTTGACTGGTTTGCACCTACGACCTGATTGCTTCCATCATAACCAAAAGAATATCTTTGTCCACGACTGATCCTTGCTAAATACTGAAGCCTGTCTATATTCTGGTTTCCAAGTGCTCCCCAACCACCTGTTACTTTCATATCACTGATAAAGGGAACGTTGAAAAAATCTTCATCAGAAACTCTCCAACCTAATGAAAATGCCGGGAAAACTCCTCTTCTGTGCCCATCGGCAAATTTGGAAGATTCATCTGAGCGAACTGTAACGGTCAACAAATATTTGTCCATGAAAGAATAATTAGCTCTTCCAAATACGGATCTCAAACCATCATGAGCACGATACTCTGTAGTAGAATTCGCTGATCCGGTGCTTAAAAAACGTTGACTGGAATCCTCATCAGGGAAATTTGTAGCAGTGGCACTAAAACCTTGATAATCAAAAGATTGCTGTGTGTAACCTCCAACAAATCCAATTGTATTATCACCGAATGTTTTGTTATAGGCTAGAAAATATTCCATAAGCAATGAGAAATCCTGAGCATAACTTCTTCCAGCTGAGTTTGTTGTCCTTTGTCGTATTTGGTTCAAAATCAACGGATTAAAATATCGACTATCTGATATAGTTCCATCAACTGCAAAATTTGTTTTAAATTTCAAATCTTTTGTCAAAGAAATTTCCGTTGTTACATTACTCAGCATACGGGTTTTCCTATTATCAGAGTCATTAATAGACACTTCATATATAGGGTTATTGATGTCTCCAAATTCACCGCTTACCTGGTTAGTACTATAGTTTCCATCAGCATCCTGTACCGGAAGCCCCGGATGAAAACGAATGGCACTCCAAATTAATCCACTTTGAGCTGAATTTGTATCAAACTGGTTACTAGATCTTGTTGACAAAGCCAGATTTTGTCCTACCTTCAACCACTTGGTTACTTTATGGTTTGAGTTAATCCTAAGGGTGTACCTATCAGCTTTAGCCTTATCAATAACTCCCTGTTCATTATAATACCCCATGGCTACCAAAAAAGTAGATTTTTCATTTCCCCCACTTATTGAAATATCAATATTTTGTGTCTTTCCAGTTTTGAACAACTCATCCTGCCAATTTGTTTTTTGTGTTTGGTATTGAGAATCTTGCCAAATTGGATTAACAGGGATCCCATCATTGGCATAACGTTCTCTTTTGATTTCAGCCAAAGTTGGAGCATCTAATACATCCAACGTTTTTGTTACATCTGTAACACCAGAATACATGTCTATGTTGAACTTTAAACTGCCATCTTCTGCTCCTTTTCTTGTTGTAAGAATAACAACTCCATTGGCCGCTCTTGTTCCATAAATAGCAGAAGCAGAAGCATCTTTTAAAACTTCTATGGACTCAATATTATTTGGGTTGATACCATCTATACTTGAAGTAGGAATACCGTCAACAATATATAGAGGTTCAGAATTGTTAACAGTACCTGTGCCTCTAATGCGAATTGAAGTAGATGCCCCAGGTGCTCCACCATTTCGAACTACCTGAACACCAGACATTCTTCCTTGCAAAGCTTTATCTATTCCTGATACCGGAAGATTTTTAAAATCCTCTCCTTTAACAGAAGATATTGCACCGGTAGCATCTTTTCTCTCTACCGTTCCATATCCTACTACCAACACCTCTCCCAATGTTGCCAAATCCTCTTGCATAGAAACGTCAATAACTGTTCTTGATCCAACAACTACTACCTGAGTCTTGTACCCCACGAATGAAATCTCCAATATTGCATCATCCGGCACGCTCAACTTGTAATTACCATCCAGATCAGAAGTAGTTCCGGTAGTAGTTCCCTGTACTACAACTGAAGCTCCCGGCAAACTACTTCCATTTTCATCTGTTACTTTTCCAGTAATTGACACATCAGCTTCTTCTTGTGCGGAAGCCTCTAGTTCCAATTGCGTTTTCTTTTTGATAATAATGGTTTTTTCAAATACCTCATACTTTAAATCTTTAGGCATTATTGATTTCATTATCGTCTTAATGCTGGCTTTTCCTGCTTCCACCGTTACCTTAGGACGATCTTTAAGCAGTTCAGACTTGTACAAGAAATCAAACTCGCTCAGTCGCTCAATTTCTTCAAGCAACTCGCTGATTTCTACGTTTTTCAGATTTATGCGGAGTTTGGTTTTTTGGGCATAACTGTTTGCAGAAACCTGCATTATTGCCAAAAACATCAAGAGAAGTGTTATTCGCATAATTCTGACTAATTTTTCGTTCCAGTCATGGAACAGATGAGTACAGTTTTTCATAAATTGCATTATTAAGTTAAACATTTAGTTAATTGACTTTGACTGGATGACTAAGGGGATGCTCGCAACATTCCCTTTTTTTAGTTCTCGTTTATTACTTTATGATTACAGTTTTATTGTCTATTTTAAATTTCACTTCATCAGTTTTTTCTATTAATTTTTTAACTGTTTCAAAGTCATCGTATCGCTTAAAGCGGCCTGTAAACCTAATACTTCGAACAGCTTCATTTTCATAAAATACATCTATATTATACCACCTTGACAAGACTTTCATCATGCCATCAAATGTTTTGTCCTGAAAGTAAAATGCACCTGACTTCCATGCTATAAAATTCGTAGGATCAACAGTTTTGCTGGTAATTTCGCCAGAACTCCTGTTCATTGTAGTTTGTTGGTTTGGTAGTAATATTTGCTGATTTGCTTTGGTAATTGTACCATAGACGCTTACTTTTCCTTTAACCAGAGTAGTTACTATGTGTGAATCGTCTTTGTAAGCCGATACATTGAATTCTGTTCCTAAAACTTCTAAACTTTGCCCCCCTGAAATTACATGAAATGGTTTTGAAGCATTGTGCGCTACTTCAAAATATGCTTCTCCGGTTAATTCCACATTACGTTCATCGCCTACAAATTGTACCGGATATTTCAGGGTCGTTGCTGCATTTAACCAAACCTTAGTCCCATCAGATAACTCAACTAAATATTCTCCTCCTTTGGGTATCATCAAAGTATTGTATTTAGTTACCGATTGCTCTATTTCATCCGTGGTATATTTTATTTTGGCTCCTTCGCTATTTATTAGGGTTTTTCCTGATCTCAAACGCACGTTAGCTCCTTGAGAAAGGTCATAAGAACTTCCATCATCTAATATCAAAGTAGCTTTCGACTGCCCGGGTAATATCTCATTTACCTTCTTAGTTAAGACGGGTTGCGCATCCTCTTGAAGCTCTTGAAATAAAAACACAGTAGCAACAACCAAAGCGATTGCTGCTGCAATTGAGATTCCTAAGGTTAGGAATCTGTTTTTACCGGATTTGTTTGAAGTGGAAGTAGTGACTGATATTTTATTCCAGGCTGCATTGGCATCCAATGGTTCTATATCAAAAGCCGACCCCCTTTCAAAATAAGCCTTAGCATGCAGAAAATACTCCTGATGTTCCGTACTTTCATTATACCAGGATTGAAAAAGATTATCTTCTTCTTCGGTAATTGTATTGTTGATCTTTTTTAAAATCAACTCTGAATCAATAATGTTTTTTAATTTGGCCATTTACTCTTATTAATATTATAAATTCTACTCTAATAGTGAATATATATATATATGTTGACCCTTTTATGACAAGGTGCTTTATAAAAAGGGTGACAGAAAAAATATTTTTATTTTATATAAAAATGAGACGCAGAGAAAAAATGGTCTCAAATATTTCTAAATACTTCTTTAATGACCATAATCAACGCAGGAGCCACTTGAAGAAGTTTTCTCAATTTCCGTTTGGATCTGAGTAATTGAGTTTTAACAGTGTTTTCCGATATATTCAATTGAACAGCTATGTCTCTCAACTTTCGGTTTTCTAAATATTTTAATTTGACTATTTCTACCATTTTGTCCGGAAGTTGAGCCAAAGAAAAGTTTAACCTATCTAACAATTGTGGATCTATATCTTCGCTGCTATCCGAATTCAGCATTCCTTCCAAATAGAGAAGTTCATTTTTATCCCGAATCTGTAATTCTTTCAAACAATTCAAACATCTGTTCTTTACAGCCATAAACAAATAAGCTTTGAGAGATGACTTAATATTGATATTAGCAGCATTTTCCCATAGATGTATGAAAAGGCTTTGCACCAAATCTTGTGCAAGATCAGGATCGAAAATCATTCCTTCTGCAAACCGTACCAATTGATGATAATGGTTATGAAAAAGAGCTTCGTAAACCTGACGATCACGATTTTGAATTGATTGTATAGTTAAAAAATCGTCCAATTTGTATTATTCTATTAGTGCCATAATAAAACATGGCTGTCTAAACTCGGGTCAAATATATAAGAAAGAAGCTACATAATAAACTAATCGTGTTATGGTAAGATAAAAGGCCTTAAATGTTGATTTCAAAATAATTTGATTCATTTCTTTAAACGATAATTAACAAAACTATCTTCTCATTAATGACCTGTCACCCTTTTTCTACCTTAAGCTGTCTTAAAGTTAAACATTTCTTTACCCTCATACATAAAGGTAAAGAGGATAAATTAAAGAAATATTAAATGAATATTAAGGTTTTAGAAGATAGCATTGAAATAGCCAATGTTATTTCGAATTTGATAGTCGAAAATATTAAACTAAAACCTGATCTGTTACTTTGTGCAGCCACCGGAAATACTCCAACTGAGACATATCGCCAACTAATTGAAAAAAAAGAACTTTACCCTTCCAATCAACTTCGCATCCTAAAACTGGATGAATGGGGTGGTGTGCCTATGGACAACCCCGAAACATGTGAATCTTATTTGGAAAGATACATTTTGAAACCACTCAATATTCCGGAAAGTAATTATTTCGGTTTTAATAGCAATGCAGCAAATCCGGAGCACGAAATCCAAAGAATGAAAACTATTCTTTACAAACAAGATCCGATTGACATTTGTATTTTAGGATTGGGATTGAATGGACACATTGCTTTTAATGAGCCTCCTTGTGAGATAGACACTGAATGCCATGTGGCTACTTTATCTAAACAAAGCTTATTGCACCCTATGGTCACAGGTATGAGTATAAAACCTGGTTACGGTTTGACTCTGGGTATTAAGGAAATAATGCAATCTAAAAAAATATTTATTATCGTTACGGGGGAACATAAACAAAAAATTGCAAAAGAGTTTTTATCCGGAAAAGTATCTAAAAACCTTCCTGCATCCTATTTATGGTTGCATCCGAACGCATATTGTTTTATAGATCAAAAAGCAACCAATCAATGATGACAGTACTGGGAATTGATATAGGTGGCTCATCCATAAAGGCTGGATTAGTAAATACTCAAGGTGTTATTTCAGAAAAGAAAACCATTTCGATTCAAGAATTAAGAAACGGAAATATGGTGAATAATATCCTGGATTGGATAGACACCATAATGGCTGACAATCAACCAAAAGCTGTAGGGATAGGAGTACCTGGGCTCTTATCTAAAGATAAAAGGACAATACTTGAGGTAACAAACCTTCCTGAAATCGAAGGAGTACGGTTTGTGAATCAACTTTATTCCAAATACCCTGATATAAAATTTTATTTCAGCAATGATGCCAATGCGGCTGCCTTAGGCACTTACAAATTCTGTCCTCAAGTCAGCACCGATTGTTTTGGATATATAACAATCGGTACAGGTATTGGTAGCGCAGTTATAATCAACGGTAAGTTATATGAAGGCGGAAATGGGAATGGCCCTGAGTTGGGAATGATATCACTACACAATGGCAAAACAATTGATGATACTGCTGCTAAGAATGGTTTGATTGACATCTGTAAAAAACTTTATCCTGCATATCAGGGAAATACGATTGTAAACCCTGATACCTTAACCGCTGAATCACTATTCCGGGCTGCCAATCAGAATGATCCACTTGCTTTAAAGACCTTTGAAAGCCTGGGAACCAACATAGCAGAAGCTCTGGCCATATTTATCATGCTGTTTGACGTAACGACCATATATATTGGTGGTGGCATCTCTCCTAGTTTCAAATTTTTAGAAAAACCCATAAAAGAAAAATTGAAATCAAGCCTGACAAATTACTATTTGGAGAATTTGGTGATTGAAGAGGCTTCACTGGGTAACGATTCGGGTATTCTGGGAGCAGCAGCACTCTGTTTTTGACCCGTACAGATGACACTAAGCCATCGAATAACTATAAAACTATTGCATTATGTACAAATCTTTCAATTTTCAATTCAGAAACATTTTGTTATGCTTAATCATCTTTGGAATACTCATTAGATGTCAATCTCAGCCAGAGGAAGTTGAACAACCCGACGAACATCGTTTTAAAATAACAGTACTTACGGAAGAAGCGATGAACCCCACTGCCATTTCGATAGCTGAAAATAATAAGGTATATTTTGCAGAAGATTATGGTAACATAAAAGTGTATGACCCTAAGACCAAAAACACTTCGATTGTTGGAACACTATCTGTATTCAAATGTGGAGAAGAAGGTTTAATAGGAATGGTATTGGATCCTGATTTCGCCCATAACGGTTGGATATACATCAATCGTACTATATCTGACTATATGAACCTGCCTTGCTCCGAAGTATATAGAGATCCTAAACGGAGACATGAAGACTCATCTTCCAATCAGTCTATTTCAAGATTTACAATTATAAAAGATACTTTGGACATGGAGTCAGAAAAAATCTTACTCAATATTCCGAATCAACACATGCGCCATATTGGAGGGTCAATGGCCTTTGACGGAGCAGGCAATTTATATATTTCAGTAGGAGAAAATACCCATCCGGGATTTATCAATCCCTATGCTCCTCTGGATGAACGACCTGGCCGAAGCAGATTTGATACCCAAAGAACATCATCTAATACGATGGACTATAGAGGAAAAATATTACGAATTCATCCTGAAAAAGATGGAACTTATACCATACCGAATGGGAATTTGTTTGCAAAAGATGACACTTTGGCTCTACCTGAAATATTTGTAATGGGTTGTCGCAATCCGTTTCGAATATCAGTAGATAAAGAATCTGGTACGCTGTACTGGGGAGAAGTAGGCCCGGATGCCTATGCCGATACAGAAAGAGGCCCAAAAGGTTATGATGAAATCAACAAAACTACAACCGGAGGTTTTTTTGGCTGGCCCTATTTCATTGCAGATAATCAGGCCTACTCAAGGTATGATTATGATACAGAAAAAGCCGGAGAACACTTTGATTTCAACAACCCTGTAAACAACTCTCCTAACAATACAGGTAAGAAAATACTGCCTCCTGCCAAACCAGCATTTATCTGGTATCCTTATGCTCCTTCACCAGAGTTTCCGAAACTTGGTGAAGGCGGAAGATCAGCTATGTCAGGACCAGTCTATCATTATAATGCTGGCAATAATTCCGATATCAAATTCCCTTCCTACTTTGACAATGCCTTGTTCATATATGACTGGATGCGTGGTTGGATAAAACTAGTGAGAATAGATAAAAATGGAGAACTGCAAAAAATTGAAGACTTCATGCCCTCTACCCGGTTCATAGGTCCAATTGATATGCAATTCGGTATGGATGGAGCCCTGTATGTAATGGAATTCGGTACCACATGGGGGGACAACCCTGATGCCAGATTAATCAAAATTGAATACATTAAAGGAAACAGGCCACCTCATGTAGAGATAACAGCCGATAATGTAGTTGGTAAATGCCCACTTACTGTAAATTTCAGTAGTTCCGGAACGATAGATTACGACAAAAACGAACAGTTAACATATTCCTGGCAATTTGATTCAAACAAAATTCAATCTACCGAAAAGAATGCATCTTTTGTCTTCCAAAAGCCAGGTAATTATATAGCCAGACTTACTGTAACAGATTCGCATGGAGCGGCAACAACTCAGGCTCTGGAAATAAAGGCAGGTAATGGAAAACCCGAAATATCTATAGAAATACCAGACAGAGGAAGTTTTTATTGGAATGGAGATAAAATTCCTTATGAAATATTTTTAGAAGATGAAGAAGACGGTAGCCTGAAAAATGGAAAGATAAAAGCCTCACAGGTACAAGTAAGCCTGGAACGTGTGAAAGGAGTTTACACCATAGAACAATCAACTACCGGAGTAAGTCAACTAAAAAGCCCGGGAGAAAAACTTATTGGAGAAAGCGACTGCAAAAGCTGTCATAAGGTGAATAAAAGAGCCATTGGCCCCTCGTTTATTGAAGTTTCTGAAAAATACAAAAATGACAGCAAAGCCCCTGATTATCTGGCTAATAAAATACTTGCCGGGGGAAGTGGAGTCTGGGGAGATATAAATATGAGTGCTCACCCATTGTTTTCTGAAGCAGAAGCACTTAGTATGGCAGATTATATTTTATCACTAGCCGAGGGAAACCAAAACGTTAAACCAGTGCCTACAAAAGGATTTATTCAAATTCCTGAAGACATTGAATCAGGAGAAAACATTACTTATATACTAAAAGCCAGCTATACTGATAAGGGTACTACTGAGATGGATCCGATTACAACTACCGCCATTCGTACAATTCAGAATCCTAAACTTCAGGCAGAAAACTTCTCTACAATGCATGATTTATTAAGTGAATCGGGAGACAAAATGGTATTCATGGGCTTTTCATCTACATACATCTCTTTTAAAAACATTGACTTAAATAATGTCGATTCCATTACCTTCCGGTACAATTATAAAGGTCCGGAATGTTTTATCACAGTAAAGCTGGATTCAGCAACAGGAAAGTCCATAGGTAAAGCTCAGTTTATTGGTGACCTTAAAAAACGAGGAGTGAAAGAATTAACAATTCCGATTGAACCTACACAGGGTAACAGAGAAATATTTTTTCTCCATAGCAAAGCACCGGATATACATGAAGAAATTGGATTGGATTGGATCTATTTTCATTAAAGAAAATAAGTTCACAAACTATTGCGCATTAGATTAATTTGACCCGAATATTTCGCCATTTGATATTTAGTGGTTTGTCACTATCAGTGGCGTGTACCTGTAATCCTATAAATCCTTCAGAATCGAGATTGTCGGTATAATTGGCAGCAGGTACTCCATTGACCCAGGTTTTGATGCCAGGGCCATCAGCTATCACCTTAAAATGGTTCCATTCACCTGGCTTATATGCCTTTTTTGCCTGAGGATTATCTCTCAAATCATGTACCCATCCTCTCCTGCCTTCATCATATATTCCACCGCTTCTGGCTGTGGTATCAGGATCAATTTCTACCTGATATCCATGCACCAAACCGTTGCTTAGTTCAGGTAAGCTGTGACTCCTGATTTGCACACCGGAATTATGGTAATTGTTGGGAGCCAAATCCAAAAACACTTCAAACTCAAGAACAAAATTGTCATAGTTTTTTTTGGTAACTAAGAAGGTGTTGCTGGTGTCACTTGGAGGAGCGGTGGTTCCTACAATCATTCCTTCATTTACACGGTAAGTAGCATCACCTCCCAATTTTTCCCATCCATTGAACGTTTTGCCATCGAAAAGATATTCCCAACCATCATTTATACTTTCTTTTGGCTGAATACTATCAGAGGATTGACTAGTGCCTTGTTTAGATTTTTTATCAACACAGCTTATAAGTGCAGCTACGAGTATTACAATACACAATATTGTGTTTTTTGTTTTTTTCATTGTAAATATGATTTAATGAAATAGCATGAATAATTTACTTGCGAAAAGAGTTTGCCAGAAACCGGTACGTTATTTCTTATCTTTATAATAGATCATCAAAATAGATTTTGATCACTGTATCTTTTACCAGAGCTTATTAATAATAAGGACATCTTAAATCAGGAAAAGGGTGACAGGCAGGCAAGATTTTTGGAATAATTACCAATGTGCAGGACACAATGAAAGTAAGGTTTAAATCAACCTGTATTCCGTTTGATTTTAATTATGGGTAAACTGACTTCAAATTGTTCGTCAGTATTTACAACTCGTATCTTTTTACCTGTAAGGAAGTCATACCTCGCACTGATATTATTCAGCCCTACACCAGATGATTTCTCTTCAGAAACCATCGGATTCTTGTTGTGGCTCACAATAATATTCTCAGAATCAATAGAGATAGTAATGATTAATTGATTTCTTTTTGACACCTCATTGTGCTTAAATGCATTTTCAAGTAGCATTTGAAGTGCCAAAGGTGGAATCAAAAAGTCTGAGTTTATGTTTTCTTCTCCTCTAATGTCAACATAAAGGTTGTCTCCAAACCTGATAATATTAAGGTGTAAGAAAGATTTTACGTATTTCAACTCTGTGGACAAGGTAACTACTTCATCAAACTGATGCTCTAAAACATAGTGATAAACATCGGCAAATTTCCTAATAAAATCTGCTGCCTTGTCCTGATCTGAATAAACAAGGGAAAGGAGTGCATTGAGCGTATTAAAAAGAAAATGAGGATTAACCTGATTTTTCAAAGACTCATATTGAGAAATCAAATTTTTGTTTTTCATGCGTTCAAGATCTATAGCTGTCTGCCTCCAGGATATCAGGAAAGACCTTCCATGCATTACAAATGCTATGAAAAAAGTAACTGACACAGGAAGAGAAAGCATATAAGCCCACCCTTTCTTTGACATTACTTCTTTAAAATCCAGATTGAGATACACTTCCAGATATATCAGCAAAATGAAGCATGATGCCAGCACTGTAAATACAGCCAGAGCCAACATTCCAATAACAAACCTTTTTCCCGGCTGACCTATCCAGGTCCATCGCTTATCCAATAATTTCTCTATGAATCTGTTGCCATTCATCAAAACCGTCCAAAAAACGGTTGATAAAACAGTAGTAGTAGCGAATTGTCTATAATCTCCTTGTTTTAGGCCTTCCAGATTCAAAAAGATGGAGATAATCAAACCTCCAATCAATGGAATGGCTACCCAATAAAAGAGGATTTTTTTAAACGAACAAGAATTAACTGTTGACAAATCATAGCTGGTTGATTGGGTCATTAGATGCTGTTGTTTTTGAAACACATTGGTGAAATTTTCACCAGAAGCGTAACGTTTTATTTAAGAAAATTAACACCCTTTATCTCATAAAAAAATATAAATATTCTTACTCTTAGCAAAATACTATATTATTTGTGAATACTAAAACCAACTCATATTAAATTTTAGATTTATAATTGAAAATAAAAATTAAGGTGACGCTGAGTATAAATTAGCGATCTGAAAGAAATGTTTTATTCAAATATGAGATCAGAATTACCTTAAGGCCAGCGAGCATATCTGGAGTAATGATTATGAGAATTTGTTATACATAAAAGTATAAAACTAACTTTCGGCAACAAGTACTATTTAATACAAGAATGGTTTATGAAAATCTCTTAACCAGAGTAATTGCAATGTACTTGTGCTTACCAGCATTTTTCACTTCTCTGGAGCGGAAAATGAGAGCTATACGATAGTCAAAAAACCTGCCACTTCGCTCAATGCCCCATGTATGATGAAACACGCATGGATTGGATTCCTTTGTAAATTCACTTGGAGTGCCTAAAAAGTTGCCATCAATCGTTGCGTTGTAAAAAACATACTCCAAAGTAGCATTAAAATAAAAATAAAATTCCTGTAAACGCTCATCTTGAGGAATATCTTGCACCTTTTGTTTTACTTGGCCCATTTTGCTATAAGTATAAATGGAGTTGTCCAAGCTTCCAACTTTTCCCAACCTCATAGTCATTCCGGATCTTGCATTATTCCTTATGGTTCCTACTTGCACAAATTGTTCTGCGATTAGGTCAAATGCATCTCCGGATTTCAAGATTCTCTTTTGATACAAAGCTGAAAAATTGGTAGCCAAAGTATTATTGATTTGGTATTTCCATCCATTGGGTTGCTTCATATTAAATAAATGATGCCACCATATTTGTATATCATCCGTTCTGGTAGCAGATCCCAGCCACCCCAAGTCATAGTTAAAAATCAAAGTAGCATTGTTTTTGAAATGGTAATTCATACCGACATTTAAATTAAGCCAACCGGCATAAGGCCTGTCAATATTAGCCTCATCCGACTCGTCTATGTCATAGGGTGTGTACATCCTGTGTGCTAAATCATAGGATACTATCGCTTTGGATAAATTATCCCTCTTATTGAACAGTTTATACCATGAACGATCCTCATCAACTAGTCTTCTGTATTTTATAAAAATACCACTACTGTAATACTTATCGTTTTTACCGAAAAGTAAAGCGTCATTATCAACAGTTAGTATAACCTCTCTATTCAATATATCTGAAGACTTATCCTGTCCTTTGAGGGTCAGAGAACCAAAAGTAATTATTGTTATAAAGATGATATATTTAGTCAAAACAAGAAGAATAGTTAAATCGCACTCTGAAACATTACTTAATTGTAATGAAATTCTGTAAAAATGCATCAGGTATGTCAATCGAAAAAATTATTCACAGAATATAAGGTTGCATTTTACCATTTGCTATACATTAAATCAAAATTGAACAATATTGTCTTGCTTGGCATGCATTATTGTTCAAAATTTGCCCCATGAATGATCAGTTGAAAAACAAGTTGAATGAGAGAAAACAAACTGGTAATTTACGTCAGCTATCAATTAAAAAACATCTGATAGATTTTGTTTCCAATGACTATCTAGGCCTCTCTCGATCCAATGCTCTTTATGAAAGGATTTCATCTTATGATTATTCCAAAATAATTAATAAAAATGGCTCAACGGGTTCACGACTATTGGCTGGAAATTCCGAAGAATATCAGGCTCTGGAAATAAAACTTGCTGGCATATTTAACGCAGAAGCTGCTTTATTATTTAATTCGGGATACAGTGCAAACCTCGCCCTAATATCTTCCATTCCACAAAAAGGAGACACCATCTTGTATGATAGTCTTTCTCATGTCTGCCTAAAAGAAGGTGCATGGTTAAGCAAAGCTGACAGCATATCCTTTCAACACAATGACATTGAAGATCTTGAAAGAAAACTCAACCGAGCTAATGGCAATGTCTTTGTTGTTATTGAGTCAGTATATTCCATGGACGGAGATAAAGCCCCTATTCAGGATATTATCAGGCTGTCAAAAAAATACAATGCAGAATTGATTGTTGACGAAGCTCACGGGACTGGTGTATTTGGAAAAGATGGCTCTGGCCTGGTCTGTGAAATGGGAGTAGAACAGGACTTTTTGGGAAGAGTTTACACATTTGGAAAAGGTATGGGTGTACATGGCGCCTGCGTATGTGGCAGTCGGGAATTAATAGACTATTTGATCAATTTTGGAAGACCTTTTATTTACACTACTGCACTACCTGTCCACAGTATTTTTTCAATTGATGCGGCATTCGATTACCTCAAAGAAAATATCAAGCTTCAGAATCTTTTAAAATCAAAAATTACATTCTTCAATCAGTTGTTTCTTGAACAAGTAACAGAAGTTAATGGATTGAAAAAGCCATTCAGTGACACAGCCGTTCAGCCAATTGTCATTCCAGGAAATGACAGAATCAAAAAAATATCAGACAAGTTGCAACAAGGTGGACTGGATGTGAGGCCGATACTCTCCCCCACTGTTAAAACCGGAACAGAACGGTTAAGGGTTTCTCTACATACACATAACTCAGAAGATCAAATCGAAAAATTGGTTGATACACTGGTAAAACACTTATAATTTGAAAAAAAAATACTTCGTAACCGGAATAGACACAGATAGTGGTAAAACAATTGTAAGTGCCATTATCATGGAAACACTGAAAGCTGACTACTGGAAACCAGTGCAGGCAGGTGAACCAACAGATTCTGATTTCATCAGAAATATCCACAAACATGCGACCATACATCCAGAGGGAATAATGTTGCACCATCCTATGTCGCCGCATGCTTCTGCCGATCTTGAAAACAGGAAAATTTCAATGAACGATTTGAAGCTTCCTAAAACTGACAACAATTTAATAATAGAAGGTGCGGGTGGTATCATGGTTCCTGTCAATGACAATGAATTGATTGTTGATGTGGCTAAGAAGTTTGACTTAGAAGTCATATTGGTATCCAGAAACTATCTGGGTAGCATCAACCATACCCTGCTTTCCATAGATTACCTCAAAAGAAACAATTTCAACATAAAAGGTATAGTCTTCAATGGTGAACCCAATCCTTCTTCTGAAGAGTACATTTTAAAACATTCCGGCTTAAAATGTCTTTTTAAAATCGGCCAACTTTCTATCATTGATACCAAAACAATCGAAGAAATAGCCACAACCATAAAACTATAATCCCATGTCAAGCAAAGAATCACTCATCTGGCACCCTTTCACTCCATTAATCACAGAGCATGAACCCTTAAAGATTGTAAAGGGAGAAGGTGTCTATTTACACACAGAAGACGGAAGGAAAATCATAGATGCTGTATCGTCATGGTGGGTGAGCATTCATGGCCATGGAAACAAAGACATAGCCAAAGCCATTTATGAACAAGCCTTACAATTGGAACATGTAATCTTTGCCGGATTTACCCATAATCCTGCTTTGAAACTGGTGAACAACCTGAAACAAATTCTGCCGGAAGGGGTCAGTAAATTTTTCTTTTCTGATGATGGCAGCACATCCATAGAAGTAGCCTTGAAAATGGCTTTCCAATACTGGTACAATCAGGGTGTCCTCAATAAAACCAAGGTGATTGCCATCAAAGGAGCTTATCATGGGGATACATTTGGCTCCATGTCTGTAGGAGACAGAAGTGTGTTCACAAAACCCTTCTTTCCTTTTTTGTTTGACATAGAATTACTGGATTTTCCTGAAAAAGATAAGGAACAAGAAGTAATCGAACAGTTCGAGCAACTGACCGATCAAGGCGATATCGCCTCTTTCATATTCGAACCACTGGTGCAAGGATCAGGTGGCATGAGAATGTATAGCCCGGAAGTGCTGGACAGGCTAATTAACATAGCTCAGTCAAAGGGAATTATTTGTATTGCAGATGAGGTAATGACCGGGTTTGGCCGTACCGGAAAGCTTTTTGCTATGGATCACTTAAAAAATGATGCTGATATCATGTGCCTGTCTAAAGGATTGACCGGAGGTACGATGGCCATGGGATTAACTACCTGCAATCAAAAAATAGTGGATGCATTTGAAAGTGATGAACTAAGCAAAGCACTCCTACATGGACATTCTTATACAGGAAACCCTATAACGTGTGCTGCAGCCAATGCCAGCTTTAACATATTGATGGATAAATCCTGTGAAGACTCCCGCATCCGAATCAACTCACTACATAATGCCTTCGCCGAAAAACTTAAGGAATATAAAGTAGTGGAGAATGTTCGCATTTTAGGCACTATCCTCGCATTTGATATCAAAGGTCACGGTAGCACTTCTTATGATAATGAAATCAGGAAAAAAATCTTCCCTTATTTTATTGAAAAAGGCATTCTCCTGCGACCTCTTGGAAATGTTATCTATTTCATGCCTCCTTATATCATTTCCAATGAACAACTGGAAGAAGTGTACAAAGCTGTATTGGAATTTGTAAATGAGCAAACGGAGTGAAAACAAAAAGGGTGCTGATTCCTAAGAATCTGCACCCTCATCAGTCAATACAAACCGTAGTTTCTACCAACCGCCAAGTTACCGTTAAAAGTCCTCAACATTTTCCTACCAACTTACGCCGATTTTCCAATATTGAAAGTCTCTTTGAACTTCGAACCAAAAGGACGTGTCCTTCTTTATCTTCCCTTCTCTGAGACCAATCCGAAAGATTGACTTATTATCTCTCCTTGGTGATACTAAGGTAGAATAGATTATTAATTTTACCAAAAAATACCACCTCTAGTTATCTACAATTTCTCCACGTGTTATTCACAAGTTTTCAACCTGCTTTTTTTAAACTCTTCCTAAAAAGGATTTACTAGGTGTTTGAACCAATACTTTCAACACCCATATAAACAGTAACTCCTTTCAATTCATTTTTCAACCGCTCAGCACCTTTGTTGGTCATATTTGTTTGCCACAAGTAAACTCGTTTTAAGGAAACCATCTGTTTCAGCGTAGAGATGCTCTCGTCTGTAATTTGTGTATCGTACAAATTCAATACTTCCAGGTACTTCAGTTTCTTAAGCTCAGCCAGCCCGGCATCAGTAATTGGATTGTTGTTCAATTTTAGCTTAGTAAGATTAGCCAATTGACCAACAGCAGAAAGCATATTATCACTTAATTCACTGGATGAAAGATCAAGCCAGGTGATTTGTTCTTTTGCAAGAAGCAGTGCATCGATTTGATCTTGCGATACTTTACCCGTTGCTGGTTTGACCTGTAAAAAATGATGTCCGGACGACAGGGGCTTTACCATCAATCCAGCTTCAGACATTTGCTTCAATTCATCATTTGACACAACAGGCACCTCAATCATTTCATAGTGTGGTTTGGCTTTCGTATCCACACCATAGTCACGTAAAAGCAATGTTTGTATTTCTCTAGGTACTTCATTGGCAGAAAGGCTTGCTTCATACGATGCACCACTTGCCATCCACCATTCCATGATTTTCAATTCACTATATGTCAATGGCTCACCTTTTGGAGGCATAAATTTCTTACTACTCTGAGGCAATGTTACACGGACGAAAAGCTCACTTTCATGAGCTTTTCCAGGTAACACAACCTCACCATTTTCTCCTCCTTTTTCTATCCCTTCTTTTGTAGTAATTAGTAACCCTCCCTTCGTTTTAGTCTCATTGTGACAACCACTACATTTATTAATCAAAGCTGGTTGAACCAGATGTTTGAATACAATAAGGGAATCCGGATGTGCAGGAATATCTTTTTTATCAATACCTCCGTCTGCATTAACTCCTGCAATTTGTTGCACAAATTTTGGCGCATAAACCAATAAATAATCACTACCATGTGTTAAATTACCTCCCAAATGCCCGGTAATGGAAACCAACACTACGAGCAGTCCGATTATTGCACTTGTAACTTTTGTTGATAATTTAATATAACCTACTTTAACAGCCCAACCTGCAAACGCTACAACGGCCAGAGTTATCCCCATCCATTTATGCCAAAATAAGGTCTGTTCATCATACCCCCCACCTCCGGCAAGCAATAAGCCAATCACAATGGAAGCAACCGCTCCAAAACAACCACAAAGTATTGATATAGAGATGGCTAAATCAAGACCTTTGTATTTTTCAGTGAAAAACCTTGATAAGACTTCCATTATAGCCGCCAACAATAAAAAACCTATAGGCAGGTGCACTACCAACGGGTGAAAACGTCCCAGAAATAACTCAAAATTCATAATATTAGTTTTAGTAGTTTATTCTGCTTTAAGAAAGCAAGTTGATTTATATGTTAATTGTGAAAAACGATAATGGGCTAAAATAATAACAAAGAACGATTCTAAGAACTAAACTCGTTCCAACTTAATAGGATATGTTCTGCCGCCGTTCCACTGACAAACATATACATTTTGATCTCCATCGACACAAACATCGTGTCCATGCCTTAAGAAAGGCACTTCTTGTATTTGATATTGTAATTCTCCGTTTACATACCTTGGCTTTTGTCCTCCGGGGTTAGAAATCACTTTATCATTTTCATCCAAAATAGTGACATATCCTGTACCGTCTTTTGCCTTGCCATCTACCTGAGACCAACATACTCCGGCATAAATATTTTTCCCATGGACTACTGCTCTGTTTACCATTGCTCCGGGAATAGTTACGGTCTTCTTATAAACACCATCAAGTGAATAAAACTTAAAAGAACACTCCTGTCTGGAGGTTACTATTAATTGAGGTTCATTTGGATTTCTCAAATCTACAGCCACTCCATGAGCATTAAGCAACCTATAGTTTGGATCAGGGTTGTCACTTCCACCAAAGTGTCTGATGTACTTTCCATACTGATCATATTGAATAATAAAATTGGAACCATATCCGTCTGCTACGTAAATATCTCCATTTGGTGCCACCGCCGTTTCTGATGGTTTGAATTGATCCCCAGGTTTGTATATGCCAATGGTATGAGGATGTCCCAGGTTAAATATCAACTCCCCTTTCATACTAATCTTAGATACAAAGCCATTACCACTAAAATATTTCCAGTCATCAGGGTGTTTATGGTCATGAAACCAACCACTATCTGTTACATATAAAAACTCCTCACCTCCTTCTTCATTAATTGTTAAACCATGTCCACCGGGAAAACGACTACAAAATGCATCTATCAGGTTGCCGGACTGATCGTAAATAATCAAATTGTTTTTTGGCTCATCAGTTAAAAGGATGATCCTTCCCTTTGAATCTACCACCATTTCATGGCAGTTGTCAACCGGAACTTTTTTGGGATCTAGCTCGCCCCATTTTGAATTTACCTTATATTTATAATCTCCATGACCTACTATCATACCATTATCTTTTTTCATACCTTTCATGATATTGAAGCCCAATGATGGAGTAGCGAATGCCATTCCTGAAACAAGGGCAGAGTTTTTAATGAATTTTCTTCGAGTCCTCATGTACAATAAATTAAGCAAGAATATCTTTTACAACATGGCCATGCACATCAGTCAACCTGTACCTTCTTCCCTGGTGTTTGAAAATTAGTTTTTCATGATCTACTCCGGTCAGGTGCAGTAATGTAGCGTGAAAATCATGCACATGTACAGGGTCTTTTACAATATTATAGCTAAAATCATCAGTCTCTCCATAGGTAAATCCGGGCTTTACTCCGGCACCTGCCATCCACATGGTAAAACATCTGGGATGGTGATCCCTACCATAATTGTCTGCAGTCAACTTACCCTGTGAATACACCGTACGTCCAAATTCTCCTCCCCAAATCACCAAAGTATCTTCCAACAGGCCTCTTTGTTTCAGGTCTTTGACCAGGGCTGCTGATGCTCTGTCTGTTTTGTTACATTGACTCTTGATTCCGGATGGCAAGCTTCCATGTTGATCCCACCCCTGATGGTACAATTGCACAAATTTCACATCCTTTTCCAATAATTTCCTTGCCAGTAAACAATTGGCCGCATAGGTTCCTGGGTCTCGACTGTCCTCTCCATACATGTCATAGACATAGTCTGGTTCATCAGACATATCGGTTGCTTCAGGCACAGAAGTTTGCATTCTGTAGGCCATTTCATACTGCGCTATTCGTGCGTTGATTTCAGGATCTCCATAGCTGTCAAATTGTGCCTCATTCAGCTTTTTCAGATAATCCAACATCTGTCTTCTATCTGCTCCTTCATAATTTTCAGGATTGTTCAAATACAAAACCGGATCCTTTCCTGACCTGAATTGCACGCCTTGATGCTCTGTAGGTAAAAAGCCATTTCCCCACAATCTGGAATACAACGGTTGTCCCCCTGCATTTTTAGAAACCAATACAATAAATGAAGGAAGATTCTGATTATCAGAGCCTAATCCATAACTCAGCCAGGAACCGATGGACGGCCTGCCCGGTAATTGATGGCCTGTCTGAAAAAAAGTAATGGCAGGATCATGATTGATTTGCTCTGTGTGCATCGATTTGATAAAACACAGATCATCAACTATCTCAGCGGTGTGTGGCATCAATTCACTCACCCAGGCACGGCTTTCTCCGTATTGCCTGAACTTGTAAATAGATGATGTCATGGGAAAGGCTGTTTGATCAGCACTCATACCTGTAAGCCTCTGACCTTGCCTTACTGATGCAGGCAAATCCTGTCCATGCAGATCATATAGTTTTGGCTTGTAATCAAATGTCTCTAACTGTGAAGGGCCACCACTTTGAAACAAATAGACAATTCTTTTTGCCCTTTGAGCAAAGTGAGGCAATCCGGGAATCCCGTTCATTCCTGAAACGGGATTCCCGGATGAAGCAAACAGTTTTTCGGTACCAAGCAAAGAACCCAAGGCCATAGCTCCTAATCCTAAAGAAGTTTTGGTCAGAAACTCTCTTCGGTCAATTTGCTTTTCTATCTTTTGCAGGTCTTTGCTGTTCGACCTTAAAATATCGTGATGATGGCACATAGTTTATCTTTTTGTTATAGTCGCATCAGAATTCATAATAGCACTGGCTACTACCGCATTAGCTGCAATAAGGTCGGCATCTAATTTACCATCGGGTTCATACTCACCACTAGTGAGCCAACCAGTTGCTTTCCCTTTATGATGTTTGAATTCTGCGTACTGTTTTTCTTGTAATTCAAGTAAAATTTTCAATTCTTTATCACTGGGTTTTCTTCCTGTCAGCTTCATAAACGTCTCCGTAATCCCTTCCTGAATACTATCAAACTTAGCGATCTTCTCTCCCATCACTTTTGATGCTTCAACATAAGTAGGATCGTTCAACAGTACGAGTGCTTGCAAAGGAGTATTGGTCTTTTGTCTCCTTACAGTACACTCACTCCTGCCTGGCGCATCAAAAGTAGCCAATGTAGGATGAGGCACAGACCTTTTCCAGATAGTGTACATACTCCTTCTGTACAGCTTATCTCCAGTATCCTGATCGTAATTATATCCATTTACTTTCCAGAGTCCTGTCGGTTGATAAGGCTTCACACTTTCCCCTCCTATTTTAGTATTGAGCAAGCCACTGGTCATCAGTGCATTATCCCTAATCATTTCAGCTGTCAATCTCACTGCAGGACCTCTTGCAAGAAGGATGTTTTCTCCATCCAATTCCCTAAGTTCATTACTCGTTTTAGAGCTTTGACGATAAGTAGCAGACATTACTATCAGTTTTTGCAGTGCTTTTACATCCCAACCCGAATCCATAAAATCTACAGCCAACCAATCCAATAGCTCAGGATGAGTTGGAAGCTCTCCCTGATTGCCAAAGTCCTCTGTGGTTCGCACAATGCCTCTACCAAAGTAGTTTTGCCAATAACGGTTTACAGTTACTCTGGCTGTCAAAGGATGATCCGGATGAACCAACCATTTAGCAAATCCCAATCTGTTTCGGGGCAGGTCTTCCGGCATTTGAAATACACTTTCCGGTGTATTTGGAAGTACCTCTTCTCCATGAGCATCATAAAGCCCTCTCTCCAGCAGATATGTTTTCCTTCTTTCAGGCATTTCCTCCATTACCATTACCTCCTGAATGCTTTCCACGCTATCAGAAAAAGTCATTCTTGCTATTTCAAGCTCATCAAGATATTTTTTATAGACTTTAGAATGGTTTAGCAAAAAGTAAGATTCTAGCATGGCTGATTCAACTTCTGCCAACTCACTATGCCTTTTAGACATTATATCCCGAAACTTCTCATAATCTACCACCTGTATTATTTCCAAAGGAGTTAATTCCTGATCAAAAACCATAAGGTCATCCACTGTTGCTCCACCGATTCCTTTTCCCCTCATCCTGGCTCCTATCTGTATCCCCGGCTCATCTTTTCTTCCAAAATGAATATCCTTGTACAAATTGTCATTTTTAACATCAGTTTCCAGTTCCACTCCATTCAAGTAAACCTTAAGCCCGGAAGCCTTAGATGATCCATTATAAGTCAACATTAGATTGATCCATTGATCTCTTGGAATATCCTGTTTTGTATATTCTATAATGGCATTTCCCGGAGCAGTATGCGCCATTAACACCTGAAGTTTGTTGTTTTCCAAAGCCAGGTGAAATCCCCTGAAGCAATACAGAGCAGCTCCTTCGCTTTTATGAAAAATCACTCCGTTTTCCAGGTTTTCAGGAATTTTCACATTCAATCCGACACTAAACGATTCGCTTTTGCGAAAAGCTCCAACCCCGTGAGAGTCAAACCAGGCATCACCATCAAGCAACAGCCCCTGTCCTGTTTTCCCAACACCAAATTCAGGGTTTTCTGACGAAGAACCTACACGCTTCATTCCTCCTTTTTGTGATGGATTTAGCCTGTCTTTTAATTGAGAATTTTCAAAATCAAAATGAGCAATTAAACCCTTTGGATATTTCGATTTTACGCTTTCTTTATACTTTTCATTAGAAATCCAATCCTGGAAGTTTTCTTTTTCTGAAACCCGAATAGATACCAGTTTATCCGCTTTAGTTTGTGCTGTTGATTTCAAAAATTCAAGTACTTCATCCTGCTCTTCAGTAGTATAAAGCATGGTAGGAACAGGCATTGCATTGTCCCATGATATTTGCCCGGATTCTTCCACATTATTAAAAAAAGCAGACATCTCATAATAGTTCTTCTGAGAAATGGGATCATATTTATGGTCATGACACTTGGCACAGGCAACCGTTAAAGCCATAAATGCCTGACCGGCCGTATTTACCCTGTCCAACACGTATTCGACCCTGAACTCTTCGGGAACAATCCCTCCTTCCATATTTTGAGGATGGATTCGGTTGAAAGCAGTTGCCAGTATTTGCTCTTTAGATGGATTTGGAAGTAAATCCCCTGCCAGTTGCCACTCTATAAATTTGTCATAAGGCATGTTTTCGTTAAAAGCCTTAATCACCCAATCCCGCCACGGACTCATGTCCCTGTATCGATCTACCGTATATCCATGTGTATCGGCAAAACGGGACAAATCCATCCAATCCATTGCCATTTTTTCACCATATTGAGGCGATTTCAAAAGTTTATCTACTTGCTTTTCATAAGCATTGTCAGACTCATCGTTCAAAAACTCTTTAATATTCTCTACCGTTGGTGGCAGTCCGGTAAGATCAAATGTCACTCTACGCAACAGTAATTCTTTCTCAGCTTGTGATGATGGTTGCAGATTTTCCTGTTCAAGTCTCTTTATAATAAAATTATCAATTGGATTTTTTATCCAATCTGCATTGCTAACAGCAGGCACATCACGTTTTTCAGGTTTGATAAATGCCCAGTGCGGTTTGTACTCAGCACCATCCTCAATCCATTTGATAAGCACTGCTTTTTCATGTGCACTGAGTGTCAAATTGGATTTTGGTGTAGGCATTAAAACTTCCGGATCATGCGAAATGATTCGATGGAACATTTCACTTTTAGCCAGCTTTCCCGGTACAACTGCCTTTTTTCCCGGAGAATTGATCAACTCGCTATAGGCAGATTCTGCCAAATCAAGCCGTAATTCAGCCTGTTGCTTTGCTTTATCCGGACCGTGACATAAAAAGCACTTATCAGACAATATCGGTTTTACATGAACATTAAAGTCCAATTCTTGTGGAAGTTTGTCGTATTCCAAAGCCACATCTTCTGGAAGCTCCACACTACAGGAGGTAATTGTACCGATCAGAAATACGGCTATCAGTGCATTAAAATTCATAGGCAAACCTATTAGTTGTATAGTTGCAAAGTAAAATTAACGGTAATGCGATCATACATAATGGACATTTTGCTCAAACTGGTGGATAATATATAAACAGGCTGTTTAGCCTTCCATTATCAATATCATTAGAACAAATGCATTTAAAAATTCTTACCATTCCCTGATCTATTCTGGCGTCTCTTAGGGTGTGTTGTGACTCTAAAAGATACCGCAACGAGTGCAGTAAGGCAGCTTTGTTTTTAAATGCGTGTGCTTTATACATACGATGTGCTTCCCATTAAAGCCTTCAAAAGTATTGTTATTATAAAAAATCAGGAATATCCTATTCTGACATATATTTGTACATATCCGACCTTTATCTGCAAATAGCAACTATTAAAAGAATAAATACACTCAATAAAATGCACAAATCCTTAAAATCATTATCCCTTACTTTGCTAAATACAGATTATGTTCAGCTGGATCACAGGTGGAACTATGACAATGTGGTAAGCCCATTTTCCCGCTTATACTATATAGATGCAGGTAATGCCAAAATCTACCACAGCGGACAAGAGTTTGAATTGAGGCCCGGATATTTATATCTGGTGCCCAGCTATACTTACGGCAGGTACAAATGTGATCATTATTTGAATCAATACCATATCACATTTTTGGAGAAAATCGGAGATGGACTTTCTATTTACAACCTGAAAGCATTTAATTATGAAGTTAAAGCCACCGAATTGGATATTGTCAACTTCAAGAGGCTTTTGGAAATAAACCCAAACAGAGGCCTGTTCAATCCTGATCCCAAAGTGTATGACAACCACCCCACCATAATCTCCTTTGAGGAAAGGAATGAGGAAATGAACTCTGCAGATTTTTTAGAAACGCAGGGAATATTGTTGTCGCTCTTTTCCAGGTTCATCACGGACAAAAACATCATCCCCAACAACGACTCTCTCACTACAAAAAAGATCACTGAGAGTGTACAATTTATACATGAAAATTTACAGCAAACATTAACTGTAGATTTGTTGGCATCTAAATCTCACCTAAATGTTGACTACTATTCCAGGGCTTTTAAAAAACTGTTTGGAATCAGGCCAATTAGTTACATCCAAATCAAACGCATAGAACGAGCCCAACTCTTATTGACATCTACTACAGAGACTATTCCTGATATTGCCAATAAAACAGGGATTTCCAACCTGTCTTATTTTACCCGTTTGTTTAAAAAAATTACAGGCAAAAATCCGGGAGAGTTCAGACGACATCAATGGAGGATGTAGAGGTTGTTTTTATGTTTTATGTAAAGAAAGTACAATTTTCTTTTTGTAGCGGTCGGTGATAGCTGGTTTGTGATCCATCAAAGCAGCAGGCATGTTATTGAAAAAATCAGGATTGTTAACTAGAAATACTCCTCAAAAGCACACAATATTGGAGCTTTTTTTAGTCTTAGGGAGATCCTAAGATTAGTTGTCTGCATTTGCAGGTCTTGTGACCTGCAAACATCCAAACACTCATGCTTCTGTTTTTTTCGAGGTAGAAAAAGCTAACTCTAGGGTTTGTTGGGCACAAGTCCAACAAAGGCTAAAATTATCATACTAGAGAAAACCTAAGTGTAGGGAATCAACAATGCACCAATCCACCCTGTCCTTTTCCTACTCATAGAGGCTCAATCTGTTTTTGACTCTATCCAGTTCAGTGGTGAGGTCATCAACTTTTTGTAATAGATTCAGTATGGCATCAATGCCTTCTATATTGATTTTTAGTTCACTGTGAATTCTAATGATTTTCTCGATTTCGACAAGGTTGTCCTGATGCAGGTATTGCGATTCTCCGATGGAGGTGAGTTCGATAAGGCCAACTTCATGGAGCTCACCAAAAAAGGACACTTCCAAACTATAATGATCACACAGTTGAATTATGGGTATGTATTCTTTTACATTCATGATGCTCTTAGTTTTGCAAGTTCTTCAAACAGTTTTTTCTCTTTATCCGTCAGTTTTGTTGGGGTAGTGAGTTGATAGGTGACATATAAATCACCAAACTGGCCTTCCTTTTTGTACACCGGAAAACCTTTGCCTTTAAGTTTGACTTGTGAGCCGTTTCTGGTTTCCGGCTGTACCTTAAGCTTCGCCTTGCCATCAAAGGTGTCAATAATTACCTCTCCTCCCAACATTGCCTTGTACAAGTCCAGATCTACAGATGTATATAAGTTGTTTTCATCACGTTTAAACTTGGTATCATTTAGAATAGAGAACTTAATATTCAAATCTCCATTAGGCCCACCATTGATGCCTTCACCCCCATACCCTTTGATCCTTATTACCTGTCCGTTTTTCACACCCGCCGGAATTGTCAGCCTTATAGATTTGCCATTGACCGTTAAGGTCTGCTTGTGCGTGGTATATACGTCCTTCAAGTTTAGTTGCAGTTCAGCACTGAAATCCTGCCCCCTGAATTTAACACTTCTGCCTCCTCTTTGAGCATCGGATGAAGCTCCTCCAAACATTGAACTAAAGAAATCGGAAAAGTCTTCATCTGTAAATGATTGCGAACTGGCATGACCTGAACTCCTTTGCTGCTGTTTTGCCTTTTCAAATTCCTCCGCATGTTTCCAGTCTTTGCCATATTGGTCATATTTCGCCCGTTTCTCAGGATTACTCAGTACTTCATTTGCCTCATTGATTTCCTTAAAGTTCTTTTCCGCTTCTTTATCGTCTGGATTTAAGTCCGGATGATACTTTCTCGCAAGCTTTCTATATGCTTTCTTTATATCATTTTCCGACGCTTTCTTATCAATACCAAGTACCTTATAATAATCTATGTATGTCATTGTTTGATTGTATCAAAAAATATTTAATGCTTGGATTCTGTTCGAGTTATACCCTTGAAAATTGCATTTAAGGTATTCATTTTTTGAGGTCTGAACAATGTTTTGAGGATGTTTATTATCAAAACAAATCAATGTCAGAATTGTAACAGCCAATAATCATGAAACTGATCAGAAGGAGATAAACCTTCACTAAAATCTGTAATTATATCCCACCCTAATGACCTAAGTCTACTAGTTAGTCAACCTAGATTTCTACATTCTCCACTTCTAATGCCCAGTTTTCGAATTTGGCTTTGAGTTCCTTCAATTTTTCAGGATGAGAGGTAGAAAGGTCACTTGATTCCACTGGATCAGTTTTTAGGTTGTACAACTCCCAAGTACCTTTAAACGATACCAATTTCCAATCACCATCGCGAACAGCACGTCCTTTGGACCATTCCCAAAACAAAGGTTTCTCTCTTGCAACTTCTTCTCCTTTTAGGAGTGGAAGAAAGCTGATTCCCTGCATGGGTTTAATTTCTTGTCCGTTGAGTTGTTTCGGATATGCTGCACCAGTCAAATCTGCAAATGTGGACATGAAATCAATAAAATGCAGTGGAGTATCAGAAATCGTATTCTTGTTTTTCAATCCTTTTGGCCAGTAAGCAATCATAGGAGTTTTGATGCCCCCTTCATGACTGTAGTTTTTATAATACCTCAATGGCGTATTGGAAACATTGGCCCAATCGCCCCGAAGAGACGTCCACCTGGTCATTGACCCAATAGGACCTGTTCCCTCTAACTTTACATTTTCAGATGAGGCTCCATTGTCTGACACAAAAACAATAAGGGTATTTTCATCCACTTTCATTTCCTTCAACTTTGCTTGTAGCCTGCCAATATTCTGATCTAGCCTGTCAATCATTGCTCCATAAACAGCCATAACAGTATCTTCCCTTGCCTTTTCATCTTCTGTCAACTCTTCCCATTTTTGGTGCATGGATTCTGACAAAGGATAGTTTTCAGGCAACAATCCCATCGCCTTTTGTTTGGCAAACCTTGCCTGTCTTATTTTCTCATACCCCTCCTTGTATTTTCCTATGTATTTGGCAATATCTTCCGGCCAGGCCATTAGTGGGTCATGAGGCGCATTGTATGCCATATAAAGAAAAAATGGTTTCTGTTCGTCTTTGTGCTGATCCAACCATCCAAGTGCATAGTCGGTAAAAGTATCTGTGGTATAAAAATCTTTAGACTCAGGAGTAAATGGTTGGATCACCTCACCTTCAATGCACCACGGGCGATCATTACGCTTTTGGGCGGGCTGGCCTTCTCCTTCTCTTCTCATTCCCGGGTTGAAATAATTGCATGCTCCTTCAAAAAGTCCACTGTAATGATCAAAACCACGGGTAACGGGATTTTCAGTACTGTGGTGCTTGCCTGACCACATAGTTGTATATCCGGCACTTTTGAAAAGCTCTCCCAGTGTTATTGCATTATTCATGGGTTGCTTGTATCCCTTATTATAACCCGTTTGTTGGGAATAGAGACCTGTCAGCAAACATGCTCTGGAAGGAAAGCATTTGGATGTATTATATACCTGAGTAAACCTCATGCCATTAGAAGCCATTTTATCCAAATTGGGTGTTTTTACCTCACTACCAAAGCAACCCAGATCAGACCACCCCATGTCATCAGCTAGAATTAATATTACATTGGGTTTCGCATCAACTGTAGCAGATTGTTTCTTGGTTTCCTTACAAGACATCAACACACAACAGATTGATAATGATAAAATTAAATTCTTATTATTCATAATTTACTATAGCTATTTAAACAGTTGTATAGGTGTAAATATACATGATAGAATACCGCTCCTACAATAAAAATTGTGTCATTTACATGGGTAAAAAAACCATTTTCCTAACTTCGTGCTGAAATAACAAAAAATTATGAATAACGAATTAGAAAAATTAAGTTACAGTCTGGGTGTGAATGTTGCCATGAGCTTACAATCTCAGGGGCTGGATGAAGTGGATACAAAATTATTTGGACAGGCTATTGATGATGTATTAAAAGGATCAGATTTACAAATAGACCCACAGGAAGCTGGAAATATTCTCAACGCACACTTCAGTAAGTTGCAATCCAAGCAACATGAAAGTGCAATAAAAGAAGGACAAGAATTTTTGGAGTCAAACAAGGCAAATGAAGGTGTTGTTACATTGGAAAGCGGTTTGCAGTATCAGGTGTTGAAAGAAGGCACTGGAGCAAAGCCAAGCATAGACAGCACGGTGACTACACATTATCATGGTACTACAATTGACGGCTCTGTTTTCGATAGTTCTGTGGAAAGAGGCACTCCCGCTTCGTTTCCTGTAAATGGCGTAATCGCAGGGTGGACAGAAGCTTTGCAATTGATGCCTTTAGGTTCAAAATGGAAACTTTTTGTACCTTCTGACCTTGCTTATGGAGACCGTGGTGCCGGCCCAAAAATAGGTCCTCATACTACTTTAATTTTTGAAGTGGAACTACTTGAAATCAAGTAATTCTATAAACCATAAAAAAAACTCTTGTTACTTCATTTGTAACAAGAGTTTTTTTATTTCACCCTTCTTAACCTACCTCACAAACTCTTCTTTGTGCATGACATTACCATCTACATCCCGGTGTTCAAATATCAATTTGACTTCATCACCGTCACTATAGACTTTACCAAATAAATAGCCGCCCTTCACACGAAGAAAACGATGTTCTGGTTTGACATTGTCCTGCGACCACCCTCCGGCATGAGAATCTGACCCTGCACCACAGCCAAACTCCCAAAGATTGGTATCTTTAAAATGGCTGACATATTGCCAATGACGGTCGCCAGTGCATACAATCACATTGTCATGTTTATTGATAAATTCTCTGATTTCATTTCCTTCATAAGCAAATGCCTCATTGGAGTAATTGTCGTTTTTGCCTTGTGGACGATCAGGCCCTAAGATTGGTGATGAAGTGATAACCACTTTATAAGTAGCATCTGATTCATCAATGGTGCTGAACAACCATTCCTTCTGTTCCTTGCCAAGTATAGTCTTATTCGAGCCATCTTCATCAGTATTTTTACTCCTGTAATTTCTACCCTCCAAAATCCAGATCTGAAGGTCTTTGCCCCATCGTACAGTTTTATATGTTGGTGAATTGCTGGGAAATTGTTCCTTATCAAATATCTCCAAACCTCTTTCAAACGAAACAGGCCCGTAAAATTCATCAGGATATGCATCATTTTTTAATGCATCATGATCATCCTTCATAAAATAGCTGCTCGTTCTATTGTAAAAACTACGTTGCAAAGGCAATGCAAACAGACGATCCCATTTGAAACGCATCAACTCCTCTGTCATCGCATAAGGATTTGGTTTGTCATAATACTCTATATCTCCAGTATGAACAAAGAAATCAAGGTTGTCTCTGTCCATAGCAGGATAAATTTTATGCCCAGTGGTACTGTCTTTTCTAATATAATCATGGCAACTCACTATACTGAAAGCGATATCTTTTGCTTTATCTACCAAAGGTGGAGTTGTAAATCCTCCTATAATAGTATCCGCAATATTTTGTCCCTCTCCCATTCTGGAAAACATTTCAATGACATACCGGGCATCAGGAGAAAGTTCTTTCAGTTTCCATTGTTTAGTAAAATTTTTATCTGCTTCCACTTTTGTCCAATCCAACCGGACTTTGGTTTCCGGTTTGTTTTCTTCGTAGTAGGTTAACTGTACTTCACCTTCCGACCCTAAACACGCACCTTCCATATCCTTCAATGACAACCCTTCAAGAATTTGTTTTTTATTCAGAAAATCTTTGTCTTTCATTTCACCAAATTCCTTTTGTTCTTCTTTGGTCAATGGTATAAATACCTGTCCCTCCCAGTTCATCTCAGGACTTTGAGTGAGCCGTGTCCAGATGGTAATGGAATTCTGATCTACCCATCCATTGTGCACACCATTTCCGAAGTAAGGCCCTTGTTGTGATAGCTGTTCCTGCTGCTTTTGTTGAGAACAGGATATTAAGAAGAGTAGCACTGTTACTACAATTGATATATTTTTCATAATTTTTACTGAATGATATTTTATTTACACGTGTAGATAACCTTGAAAAGATGTGATTTATATATTTTTTAGCAAAAAATAAACAGACATTAATTATTAATGTCTGTTTATCTCATTTTTCATAACCATTACTCAAAGTACCCTGGATTTTGAGTCAACACGGCCTCAGTGTTTGCTTCTATCTCACTATATGGTATGGGGTATAAGTTGTGATGGGATTGCATTGAGTTCCCAACAAATATTGGATTGTAGTCCTTTGTCCTTTGTACCAGTTTACCCAATCTGGTCAATGTCAATAGTCTAAACTCTTCAAAATTTAATTCCCTTAAACGTTCGTCAAGTATATAGTCAATATTCACTTCACCATCAGTCACCTCAGGTGCATTAGATCTTCTTCTCACCACATTGATATCATCAGCAGCTAAACCGGGATTATTGTTTCCTAAATGCGCCTCAGCTCGAAGTAAATATGTTTCTGCCAATCTCATTGAATAATGATCTCTATAGGTTCTTCTGGCATCACTGGTAAGAGCCCCAGCTACTTTTTGGTCTGTAGTCCACAAGTCAGAAGGGTGCAAACCAGGTGTAGACAGTTTTGCCAGAACAGGGAAAAAGTTTCTAGCCGAGTCTGTATAAGTATTCAATGGAATTAAATTATTTGCAACAGCGTACAAACCATGAGATGGACTGTCTGGATTATTAACTTTGAAATCACGCACTATATTATATTCAGAGTTTCTAATATCTGTCCCTCCATCATTATCCCATAACTCATTGTAGAAATAAGATGTCGGTCTAAGAAAACCAGATCCTCGCCCGTAATAATTTGTATTGGGCTCTCCACCAGCTATTAAGCTTCTGGATTCTCCATCTGTATCTTCTATGTCTGTTCTCCAAAGTCTGGGAATACTCATACGCTCCAGAAGCAAATTTCCTCCACCAGCTACCTGATGTTCAAACTGCAACACCCACAATGCTTCCGTATTGCCTGTAGATCTGTTTTGGTTACCTTGACGAAAAAGATCCCAATAAACATCTCCCCCAAAATTAGAATCATTAATTCTGGTACCGAAGCGAGAAGTCATTAAATCAGTTGCTGAATGATTAATTACTTTGGTCGCTGCATCTATTGCATCAGTCCATCTTTCCAATGAAATATACACCTGAGAAAGTAAGTGGTTTGCTGTTTCTTTACTAATCCTATGATCTTCCACATCGGAAATATCCGGCAGATGGGTAGCAGCAAACTCCAAATCCAAAGCACATTGTTCATAAACTTCATTTCTGGATGCACGAGCATAATCTCTCTTAGGAGATGATGTTTCTTCGACTACAATAGGAACTCCACCGTAAAGATTGGCTAACATATTATAACCAAGTGCTCTAAAAAACATTGCCTCTGCTTTAACCTTGTTACTCTGAGTTTCTGATAACTGACTCATTTCAGCATCTGCTCTGGCTATAATTACATTGGCATTGTAAATAATTCCATACGCTTCTACCCAAACATATTTCACTCTATTTGATGTAGGCAATAATACAGAAACATAATCCGGTGGGTTTTCACCCATATCTTTGTCATTCATTATCATGTCTGTGCCAGAAAACATCATTTGCGGGCTTTGATTGGCATTAGCTGATCCCCAAAAATTATCACGGTAATCTTTATGCAATCCTATAATAGCAGCATCGAATTGTTCCAAGGTAACATACGAGTTTTCTGGAGAATAAAAATCCAGAGGTATCTCTTCTAAAAACTCTGTTTCATTGCAACCCATGATTGAAATTGCAACTATTAAGTACGACAGAGTAAAGTGCTTGAAATTGTCACTCAACTCACAATAAGTTCTGTTAGTATATATAATTATGTTTTTCATTTCTTTACTGTTTTGTGTAGCGATCATATTAAAATTCAATATTCAGTCCCAAAGAATAGCTCTTCATAACGGGTCTGCCATCTCTAACCAAAGCTGTATTAGTTTCCGGATCCCATCCGTTGTAGCCCGTCCAAGTAGCAAGGTTTTTTCCGCTCACGAAGACTTTCAACCTTGTGATATTGAATTTACTTAACAGTTCAGAATCAAAATTATAAGACAATGAAACATCTTGTAGTCTCACAAAGCTTCTGGAGGCATAGCGTGTTCCTATAAGCCCATCCGAAACATTAATTCTCAGTTTTTGATACCTGGCATTAGGATTTTCCGGTGTCCAGTAGTCGATACCTGCCGGCACATTTCTATCAAATACATTTTCTGAACTGATGTCGTTCCAACTTGTCAAAACATCTTCCCCTAAATACCTGTTTTTTCCTCCCTGAACGGAGTTGATGAACAAGCTTAATGACCAGTTTTTATATTGTAATTTATTTTGCACACTAAACCTGTAACTCGGTGATGTATAACCAATTATGGTTCTATCATCCGGAGTAAACCCATCTACTCCATCCAAATCCTGTAATTTGTATGCACCTACATCAAAACCGCTGGGAATATCATCTCCAATTTGAAATAACTCACCAGTAATTTTATAGTCATAAATAGCATCAATAGGCTCACCAATAAACAAGCCTGAAGAGACGATATCATCTTCTACTCCATCACCGTCATTATCAAAACCCAGCAATTCAACCAGTTCATCCCGATTTCGGGAAAAATTGAAAGTACTGGTCCATGTAAGGTCGTTTTTCTCATAATTCACACTTGAGATTGACAAATCGATTCCCTGGTTTTTCAGCTTTCCTAGATTGATGGGAATTTTAGAAAACCCTGCCAATTGTGGAAGATTGACCTCATAAAGAACATCCTTCGTATCATTTTTATAGTAATCAATATTCCCCATGATTCTACCCTTGAACAAGGCAAAGTCAATTCCTATATTGATTCCAGTTGTAGTTTCCCATTTTAGATTCGGACTTGCAAGGCTTATAATTTCCTGTCCATACAAAGGACTACCATTTGAGTCCACATATACAAATGCTCCATCTACTTCAGCTAGTGTCTGATACCTGCCTATGGTTCTGTTACCACTGGTACCATAAGAAGCCCTTATTTTCAATGATGGCAACCAAGACACCTGACTGAAAAAATCTTCTTGAGAAATGACCCATGCTACAGAGGCTGAAGGAAAAACTCCAAACTTGTTGTCTTTACCAAATCCGGAAAATCCATCCCTTCTAATAGTACCTGTAAACAAATATTTTCCCTGAAAACCATATATTAGTCGCGCCATGCTATACAGACTTGCTTCCTTATAAGCTGTAGTGCTTACTGATTGCAAATCTGCCTGTCCTGATTGCAAACTATTGTAGCCCAATACATCATCTAAAAACACTGATGCTTTTGCCAATGTGCCGTTTCCAACCCTTTTCTCAAAACCATAAAGCAAAGTAGCAGTAAGGTTATGATTCTGGGCAAAAGTTTTTTGATAAGTCAGGATATTGTCAGAAGAATAACTCCTTCGTGTGTCATTCTCCTTTGATCCTTCTCCCTGAAAATTTGCTCCATAAGGCCTGAAAAGAAATTCATTTTCATTTCTATAGTTCGTAGTGTAATTGATTTTATAAGATAGACCCTGAATGAAAGGAATGTCAATTTTAGCATAAATATTTCCAAACAAATTGAGCCTCATATCAGAATGATCAGCTTCTTCTAAATCTCGTAATGGATTGGTGGCATTTCCTCCTGGTTGAACTGTCAACTCTCCATCTTCATCTCTAGCTAGAGAATATGGTGAGAGGTAACGTAAATTTCTGGAAATATCAAGCCCGGAAAAATCACTTGAAGTAATAAAAGACTGTATTCCTATAGTTAGCCAATTGGTAACATAATTATCAAGATTCAAGCGGGCATTCCATCTTTTGTAATCTTCTCCTACATGATATCCTGCCTGATCGGTATAGCCAACCGACATGAAGGTAGAAACATTTGCATTGCTATGAGCCAGACTCAAATTTTGACTAATAAGATAAGGCTTATCATTGGTTAACAAATCGTACCAATTGGTTTCAATACCTGCATCATAAGCTTCTACCATATCCTGAGTTTTAAATAATGTTCTGGGGTCATAAGATGGATTGAGCTCCAGATAGTCGGGTCCGATTCTACTATTTAAAATATCACCATTGATAAACTGGTTAATATAATCTTGCCCACTGCCAGCTTTATATTCCTTTGCAGCTGATTGTGTGGTAAAAGTCGAGGAATAGTTAATGGTTGTTTTTTCGGTCTTATTGCCCGTTTTTGAAGTAATAATAATCACACCATTGGCAGCCTGAGAACCATACACAGAAGCAGCACTGGCGTCTTTAAGAATATCTACAGACTGGATGTCATTTGGATTAATATCGACAATGTTTCCTCTGTAAATGGTACCATCTAACACCACCAAAGGCGATTGCTCCCCGGAAATAGATGTTCTACCTCTAATAGAAATTTCAGGGTCTTCACCTGCAGCATCCACCTGTCCTACATTCAAACCAGGCAAACTTCCCTGAAGAGATTGAAAAAGTGAAACATTTGGTTGTTCTCTAAAAGACTCAATGTCTGCCTGCAATACAGAACCTGTAAGGTCACTTTTTTTCTGGGTACCATATCCTATCACCACAATTTCATCTAACTGTTCAGCATCCGGCACCAACTGAATATCTATTACACTTCTTGTTCCTACCGATACTTCTTGAGAGACATAACCAACATAGGAAATCTCTAAAACCGCATTTTCAGATACCAGTAGTTTGTAGCTTCCAGATAAATCCGATGTGGTACCATCTGATGTTCCCTTAATCAATACAGTAGCACCTGGCAACCCTTCTCCATTCTCATCTGTAATAGTACCGGAGATTTCAACATCAGCAAATTCAACAACAGCCTCATCTTCTTCCGTTCCTTCTTTTACAACATGAATTGTTTCTCCTACACGCCTAAAACTCAGACCTGTATTTTCTGAGATGAACCGAAGCACATCAGCCATAGAATGATGCGAAAAATCAGATTTCAGAAACTGCTTTTTAGCCTGCTTTATAATTTTTTTCTTGTAGGCAAAACTAAATTCTGTAGAGTTTTCAATTTTTGAAAAAGTCTCCTCAATAGAAGTGTTATTCAGAGCAAACGAAACATATATCTCTTCTAAGCTGAGTCCCTGAGCTTTTCCATTTTCAGCTAAAAGTACAGTATATAATATACACTGTAGCATAAATCCTAATGTCGCATACTTCGACATAGTTAAAATTTTTTTAAGTAATTTTGTACACATAATGTAATAGTTTTTGGTAACAATTAATTATCAAGAACATCGTGACTTGGGAAGTGCTTTCTACGTATCGTCAAATATCAGCTAGCACCACTAAGTCCATAAGCCAGTTTTGTCTAACAAGACTGGCTTAACTTTTTTTAAATAGCTTTTCTTATCATTCTTCTCATTTAATTATAACAATATGGTGATCGATTTCATACTCAAATTCATAGGCAAAGCTTAATCCTTTGAGCACTGCATCCAGTGTTTTATTTTTATACTTACCTGTAAAATCCTTGTCTAAGTCTATGTCATTTTTTTCTAACACAATTTTCACATCGTACCACCTCTCTATTATTTTTATGATACTTTGAATGTCCAAATCTTTGAAAGATAAAATGCCATCTCTCCACCCAACGACCTCATCATATCGAAAAGTTGATTTTTCAAATGATTTTTCAGATTGATCGTAACTCGCCATTTCTCCCGGCTCAAGTAATATTTGCTCATAAACAATATTTCCTTCAAATGACCCTACAGATACCTTTCCAGTAACAACCGCTACTGTAATTAGGTCTGTTTCCACTTTATATGCCTTCACATTAAATGATGTGCCCAAGACCTGTGTACCAATATCTCCGGTAATAATCCTAAACGGACGTTCCTTATCTTTCTCAACTTCGAAAAAAGCTTCTCCCTTCAGCTTTACTGTTCGATTGTTAGAATCAAAAAATTCGGGAAACACTAACTTGCTATTCGAATTAAGCTTGACCAATGACCCATCTGCTAGTTGAAAAGTCAGCTTTTCTCCTTTCCCAGTCTGTTTAACTACTTCCTTTATTGTAACAAGGTCAGGCTGTATCTCATCTCGGTTTTGCCAAAAATGGCTGAGTGATAAACCAAGAAACAATGCTACCACCAGCACTGCTGCAACTTTGAAGACAATAGGTAGATATTGAGCCCTGAACACTTGAAAAACAGGTGGATTGTTTGCTTTTTCACGGTTGCGCCTTAAAATAACATTGTTCCAGACTCCATCAAATTCGTCCTGAGTGGGAAAATCTTCTTTAAGACGAATAGATAGTACCAGCTGCCTGGCTTTTTCAACCTCAACTCTTTTATGTGGGTAATTGTTTAACCAAGCTTCCCAAAAAGAAGCTGTCATCGAATCATTATCGAGTATCCATTTCTGAAAGTACTCATCCAGAACAAAATCTTCTACCGTATAGTCCAAATAATCCATTTGCAATTTATTGACAATGAAATTCTTCATTTCAATAATACAGAGCAGATATTGGTTTACTTTACCCCATGAAATTTTATTTTTTCTAAATAAAAATAAAAAAGTTTAGAATTGAGCCCACTAATGGAATCCCGAAATCCAGTAAAGTATTAGTAAAAAGCTTTTTTCAAAACATCTATTGCTCTTGCCATAACCTTATATGTCGCCTTTACTGTAATCGACATGACATCTGCTATTTGCTCATAAGACAGTCGTTCGTAAAATTTCAGAAAAATGGCTTCTCTCTGCCTGTAGGTAAGTTTATTCAAGGCCTCTTTCAAACGATCATTTTGAAATACAATGTCTTCCTCTCGTATAAGTTGCATATCGTGAGACAGTACAACTTGAAAATTATAATCCACATTAACCGAACCCGAATATAAAAAGCTTTCTTTATTTGATTCTTTAAGAATTCTTCTTCTTAAACTTTTAATCAAATACGTTTTTAACCATTCCACCTCTCCCAATTTGGTTCTACTATTCCAAATATCAATAAACAAATCCTGAATGCAATCATTGATCAGTTGCCTGTTAGGGTCTATTTTAATACCATAATTAAACAGCAAAGAAAAAAAGCGGGCATAAATTTGAGCAAAAGCTGAGTCACTTCCATTCAAAAACTCAAGCCACAAGTGCTGATCCGATAGGTTCTTCAACATTCCTTTATGGTCATTCTGATCTGGTCTATTTTCCATAAAGGTATCTTCCTTAATTCCCGATGATTTGTGTTCGTATTTATGAAAGATGGTCATTGATTGTGGGGGGTAGTTGCAATAGCGGATTGCAATATAATGGAACTATGATAATATTAAAAAAAGAAGTTCATTGGGTCATGATAGTGTTGGAAGAACCTGGCAATGCCGTAAGGTCTTGCAAACCAATTCGCCAAATACTTAACCGGGATAACCGTTTAAGATTGGAAGAGTATAATTTTGCACCATGAAACCAATCGAAATACTATTCCAAGATGAATACCTGGTTGCGGTAAATAAACCTCATGGGTTGCTGGTACATCGGTCACGAATTGCAAGGGATGCCACAGAGTTTGCTTTGCAGCAAGTACGCAATATGATTGGACAAACTGTATATCCGGCACATAGATTAGATCGAAAGACCGGTGGTGTTCTTTTGTTTGCATTGGATCAACAAACACACAAGGATGTACAGGAACTGTTTGCCTCAAGAAAAGTACTTAAAAAATATTGGACTATACTAAGGGGACATACCGATGACAATGGAATCATAGATTACCCTTTAACCAATGATAGTGGAAAAGTACAGGAAGCGGTCACCAATTACAAAACACTACATAGAACAGAACTGCAAGTACCATTTGGGAAACATTCTACCTCTCGCTATTCATTAGTAGAAGTGATTCCGGAAACAGGAAGAATGCATCAAATCCGTAAACATTTCGGGCACATTTTTCACCCAATTATTGCAGATCGCAAACATGGCTGCAACAAGCAAAACAAGCTTTTTAAAGAAAAATGGGGAATGGATACCATGCTTTTACACGCAAGTGAATTAAGTTTCACACACCCAATAACCAATCAATACATAGTTATCACCGCACAATTACAAGATGAATTCAAGAGGATGATGCAATTGATGGGTTTTGAAATCAATCAGAATGATTTGAATCAAAACAAAGAAGCCGTAAAATAATAGCCCATAATAAAAACAGTGGTAAGCTTTAATACACTTCCTGTCACAAACCCTATAAGCGAACCAAAAGCCGATTTCAAAGCAACTCCCCTTTGTTGGCCGTCTATGATCTCACCAATGAATGCTCCCAAAAAAGATCCGACAATCAATCCAAATGGAGGAAAGAAAATAAGCCCAACAACCAAACCTACGATACTGCCTGTCACTCCCTTACGACTACCCCCAAATTTCTTGGTAGCCATTGGTGGAATTGTATAATCCAAAGTAAAGACAGCAATAGTAATTGCCAGCCAAATTAAAATAAATGATGTACTAAAAGGCGGGTTGGTTTTAAACTGTAATACAAGCAGAGATAAAAAACCTAAAGGAGGGCCGGGCAATATGGGTAAAAGGCAACCTATGATTCCGGCAATCAGTAAGACAATACCCAAAATAGTCCAGAAATAATCCATCAGACTTTGATATCAAAAGTCAATAGTGATTTTTTAAGTTGATCGGGTGATGAGAAATGAATACCATTGATGCCCAACTCCTTCGATGCTTCAATGTTGCGCAGGTTGTCATCTATGAAAATCGCCTTTTCAGCATCTATATTGAACCTGTTCAGTGTCAGTTCATAAATATCATGAAACGGTTTTCTGGTTTTCTCTGTACCAGATACAACAATCCCCTCAAACCAATGAAGGAAATCAAATCGATCCAACGCAATAGGAAATGTTTCAGCACTCCAATTGGTAAGTGCATACACCCTGTGATCTTTCTGATGTATGAGTGATTTCAAAATATTCACAGTATCGGATATAGAATCTCCCAACATCTCTACCCATCGACCATAATACATTCTTATAAGCTCCTCATGCTCAGGAAACATCGCTACCCTTTCTTCAGTAGCCTGTTGGAGGCTATATCCTGCATCCTGCTCCTCATTCCAATCTGAAGTACATATATTGTCAAAAAACCACTTCATTTTGCTCCTGTCTCCTTCAAAAACATCCAGATAAACATATTCGGGATTCCAGTCTATAAGAACTCCTCCCAAGTCAAAAATTATGGTGTCAATATTATTTTTCATTCTAATGATTTAATTCGATTTGATTATTTAAAGATTTAGAATCTGAAGCTCACTCCTGCTTTAACCTGCAACCCTCTCATGGGATAGTTATAGAAACGTTCATAGTTTTTGTTTAGGATATTATCAAATCGTAAAAACGCTCCAATACGATCATTAATTTGGTAATCTAAATTGAGATTGAATTCGGTAATGGCAGACATTGATGTAGTGGTTTCATTGCCAGTAGTAAGTCCATTACTTGCCAGTCCTTTTATTCCACCCAGCAGGTTAAATTGCCATCCGATGGACAGCTTATCCATTATTTTATGATTTCCTATCAACTCAACTCTGGATGTCGGTAAGTTGTAAAAATCTGTCACATCTTTTGATGAGTAGCTCAATATGGCGGCATTCAATCCTATCTGATTGTCGCTGTTTATGTCAAACTGCATTTTCGAACCAAATTCAACAACACTTGTATTTCCAGGAATGTATGCCACTTCGAAAGTAGTAGTATCAGGCAACATATTCTGATAGTAACCCATATTCTTGATAGATTGCAATTGCACATAAGCTGTCAATGCAAATTGTTGAGCAGGCTTAATAGCAGCTCCCGCTTTAAAGTCATAGTTGATTCTGGAACTAAGAACAGCCAGATCATCCATCAAATATGGATTTTCTCTGGCATAGTCGGCATAAGAATTGAAAGACATTCCTCCATCCAGATTGGCGAATAAATTCACTTGCTCTGATATCGAATAACTTGCTCTGGCAAATGGAAATATCGTAGAAGAACCAAATGTTTCTACTCCACCAGAAATTGCTGTAAATGAAAATCCTGCATCAATAGTAGCTTCTCCCGCTTCAATGCGGTAATACGGATTAATTCTAAAAAAACTTCTGCTCAGGTCAAATGATGTCTGTTTGTATTTAGTCAGGATTGCTTCATTATCAATAAATATGGTCTTGGCATAATTAAATCCAGCTCCTATTTCAACACCACTTTCTGATGCCGCATAATTGTCTTTTACACTTTCATAAGATACAGATAGAGAATAATCAACCAGATTGTCCTGGTCATTATCCTCAATACCAACCAAAGCATTTATAAAATCATACTTATGTTTGATATCCGATCTATCAACCTCTAATCCCGGTTGATAACCGTAGAAATAATCATTGGTTATCGAATAATTCACTCCGGTAGAAAAAGTGATACTCTCTCCTATTATTTTTCCATTGATACCAGCATTGGTATATGCGGATCCACTGTTTTTTCCATCTTTAGCTCCTTTGCCAAAAGAAAGATGATCCAGGTTCAATCGAAAAATACGGGATTGGTTCGTGATAAGGTTCATATCTGCTACCAACATTGGAGAACTGTAATTCCCAAACCCAACTTTCACATAATGATTGTAAACATCGTCTTGTGTGCCTTCCAGTTTTGGCTGAGCAGCCCTTAAGGTTGGCAATTGTGTAGCCGGGCTGTAATTGAAAATTTTAAATTCTCCGGGAAAAGTAGCTGCTTCTATTTCATATTCAGGAGAATTGACCTTCTCATAAAGCTTTCTTGCCTGAGGCAACACTATTTTTCTATCCTTTTCAATAATGATTTCACCTGTTTGTACTTCACCATCTTCTTCAATCTCCAAGTCCTGAGCCATTGCTAAAGGAACTAAGCAAATAGAACAAATCAGCATCAAAACGAACTTCATTGCATTACCATTTAAGCATTTAATCAGAAAATGATTTGTCCTTGATTGAGACGACATGAATATATATTTGTTGCTCTTCATATTAATTCTGATCCTTTTCTTTAACCTCAACAGTGTCTTTTGTTGTAATCAATTCTTTTTTCTTCGCTGATTCTATTTCTTTCAGTTTGTCCTGTGCTTGTTTCTTTATAGATTCCACGGGAGAATTTTCAATCAAGGAATTCAGAGTAGCTTCAGCCTGAAATAATTCGTCTGTTGCCAAATAGTTGTCTGTCATGAGTAGAAATGCCTTCCCGACCCACAAATCATAGGCTTTGTAATTTTCAGTAAGCTCAAACAAGGATTTTAATGATTGGGCATATTCCTTTTTATCGTAAAAAATCCTGGACACATAATACTTGGCCTCAGCACTTCTTTCATCTGGTGCGCTGTTTACCAACAGTAGCAACCAATCGAATGCTTCATCCAGCTTGCCTAAATTGTATTGCGATTTGCCTATATGCAAAGTAGCACTAGACTCAATTTCATTGGATATTCTATGGTTATCAATCAAGTCCTGCCCATAGAAAGATGCAGAATCATATTGATTCAATAAAAAATGATTTTCCATCAACCCATTGAGTGCATTTACTGTTTCTTTTGATGAATTTGAATACTTCTTCAACTTATGAAAGTATTTCATACTCTCCTTGTAATTTTTCTTATCAAATTCCAACGATGCTATTCTATATACTACTTTGGTATATTTAGAATAATCAGGATTGTCGGCTATGGCATAAAAGCCACTCAAAGACTTTTCAAAATCTGACTTTCTATAGTTGGCGTCCGCAATAAAATAGTTAGCGTCAGTTGCCAAAGTACTGGATGGATACGCATTGAGAAATTTCTCAAATGACCTGATTGACTCATCGTATTGTAAATTATAGTACATAGATTTTGCCGTTTCAAATTCAATATTCTCAAGGGCATCACTATCAGGATTGGCTTGTTTGTATTTATCCAGATATGTAGAAAAATCATCAAATTCTCCCATTCCTGCAAGTCCTTGCAAGCCCAACAAGGCACTATTTGCAGTTTCATGCCTTGAAAATCGCTCTAGCATCATTTTGTAGTTTTCTGTAGCTCCTTTATAGTTTTTCAGATTGTTATAAGACACTGCCTGATTGAGCAAACAGTAAGGGATGTAATTGCTTTCAGGGTATTTTCGGATGTAATTCTGATACTTGTTGATCGCACTACTATAGTCTCCTGCTTCATAGGTAATCTGTGCAATCTGAAATAAGGCATCATCGGCCTTATCAGAATCCGGATATTGCTGAATCAATTTTTCAAATGATTGGATCGCCTTATTGTCATCACCTTTGTAGCGGTAAACCACTCCTGACTGGTAATGAATATATGAAAGGTCTTTGGCACCTTCCTGCTCAGATTTTTGGTAATAAGTAATAGCCCTGTCGTAATCTTTTGACACATAAAAGCAATCTCCGGCTCTAATCAATGCATCAGTCAGGTATCTTTTGTTCACTTCCGGAGTATAGCTCATAATAAAAGATTGAAAACTGGTAGCTGCTCTGTCATATTGTTTTTGGTTGTAATACGCATAAGCCAAGCTGTACTTTGCTAAATCTGATCCCTGCTGAACAGACTGTTGATAGAATGGCACGGCATTCTGATATTTCTTTTCAAAAGAATAAGACTCCCCAGTCCAAAAGTTAGCCTCTCTGGACAATTCAATGTCTATAGGGTGTTGCAGGGATTTTTTAAACAAACTAATTGCGGATGCAAACTCCTTTTTATTAAAAAACTCTGTCCCCTTCAGGTATGTGATCCTTTGGTAAGCCTTCTTAATTTTAGGAGACAAATAATTCAACGATTCAATGTACGAAATGGCAGCCTGGTAATCCTTGTTGTTCAGATACGACTGGGTAAGCATTTCATTTACCTCACCAGAATGACTTCCAGATGGAAATTTTGTCCTGTAATCTGTAAATACAGTGATGGTTGTTTGATAATTGGTCAAGTCAAACTCTGTTTTACCATGTGCATACAAAGCTTCTTCTTGTATCTCTATCTGGTACTGTGAAGCATTTTTGAATGCAGGGGAAGCAAAAACCAGATTCTTATCCTTTGTATATAACACCCCAAGATAGTATGAAGCATAAGCACCCAAAGTATCTTTGGCAAGTGCTGCTTTTTTCAGATTGTCAATGGCATCCTCTGCATCGTCCATTTTATAATAGCACCATCCTATTTTAAAATAGCTGGCAGCATCCGCTTTTCTATTATGTTTCAGATATTCTTTGTAGTTCAAAGAAGCCAGACGATAATTGTTCAACTCATAATTTGAATCACCCAGTAACTTTAACAAAATCGGGTCGTTCGTTCCTGCCGCTTCTCTGTCAATTACCGAATTCACTTCCTTATATTCACCCTTTTCATACAACAACACAGCATACAACTTTAGGGATTCCGCACCATACTCATTTGAAGCAAAACCATTTTCCAGGAATTCCAGTGCTTTTTCATTGTCTTTGTTTTCCTTATAAATATATCCAATAAAATAAGCAGCATCCGATTTCAGTGCTTCATCATACTTAATTGACGAAAGCACTTCGATTGCTTTATCATACTCATTTTCAACAAAATAGGCATGACCAATTTTAAAGCTAATCCGGTCGTTTTGGAAACTCCTCTGATCTGAAGATTGTTCGAAAAATGAGATCGCTTTTTTATAAGATTTTTGGTCGTAATAATACTCTGCCAGTTCGATATAAGCCGAAGATGCATGGCTGTCGTTGGGATAAGTTTCTACATAAGATTGTATCAGTGCCTCTCCATCCTTTTGAGAAATTCGAACTGCACTTACAGCTCTGTAGTAGCTGGCATCTGGCAAAGTAGCCCCGGATGAATATGTAGCAATGTGCTTATCAAAAGCAAGCCGTGAGGCAGAATAAAGTCCTTTGTCATAAAACTCTTTGGCCTTTACGTAAGATGACTGCTCCTTTGATACAGATTGGGCACTCAAGGTAGCAGTGCCAGTAAAGAAAATTATAATTATTCCCGAAAGAACTGCAAAATATTTTGAATACATCATTAACCTTTGTTCGATTTTGTTATAACTGGAAGCCCATGAAAAAATTGCCTTTTCTCCTCCTTGTTTAGTCGTTTCTAATGAGGCTGACATTTGATCAATGCATCAATTTGAATATCAATTCTTTCAATATCTGGCCGTCTTCTATACTTACATTGTCTATTCCTTTGGATCGCAAATCGGCTTCCCGAATATAGGAGATATTTCTAATGACATGACCCAAGGGGTAATTCTTTGCTGCCATCATATACTCCTTTACAAAAAATGGATTCACTTTGAGCAAGGAGGCCACCGCCCTATCCGATTTGTCCTTAGAATGATGTACCAAAAGAATCTTATTGAAGAACGAAAATATGATTGCAATGACCGGAATAATAGGATTATTTTTCAAGTCAGATTCAAAATATTTAATAATTTCATTAGCCTTTAACACATTCTTGTATGCCAGCACTTTTTGCAATTCAAACACATTGTATTCCTTGCTGATACCTATGTATTTGTAAATATGATCAGGATTTATTTTCTTTTCATCCTTGAAATTGATCAACATTTTATCAATCTCGTTGGAAATCCTTGACAGGTTGTTTCCAATGTTTTCAACAATCAAATGAACTGCCTTTTGATCTATTGAATAGCCTTTTTTCTTCACAAATGACTCCACCCAATCCGGCAATTGATTGTCGTACATCTTAACAGATGATAGCACTATGGCATGTTTGTCCAGAAACTTGTAAAGTTTCTTTCGCTTATCAAGAGTCTTGTATTTGTAGCAAAAAACCAGCACTGTAGAAGGCTGTGGGTTTTCTGCATAGGCAGACAAAAGTTTTTCACCCTGTTCTTTATTGATCGCCTGAATCTCCTGGGCCTCCTTTACGATAATCACCCGTCTCTCTGCCATCATTGGAAACTCTCTGGCGTGACTCAATATCGTCTGAAGATCGGTCTCTTTCCCATACAAAATGGTCTGATTAAAACTTCTCAAACCCTCGTTCATTCCATTTTCTTCTATAAAATCAGAAACCTGATCTATAAAAAAAGGCTCATCTCCCTGAAGAAAATACAAAGGAGCAAATTCATTGTTTTTAAGTTTTTCAAGGATAGACTGACTGGTTACACTCATAGCAACTCCTCCTTGTTTATCAAATGTCTTGCATGAAAAACTGTAGCGTCAATTGATGGGGTTGTACCTCTTATTTTTTTACTATCCAAGTCTGCGAAAATTCTGTTTTTCATTTATTGAAAATATAGTAGCGAAGATAAGATGATTTATACTCAGAAAAAATTTCACTACCGCTTTCTGATCACATCATTTACTACTTTGAGCATGGCTCTGTTCAATAGCATCAAAACTTCATCGCACTCCTGGATCATGAATCTTTTTTTCATCACATCTGTTTGCATAAATCCTATGTATGTGTCCCCATACTCATTCCACAAAATGAGTTTGAGTGGCATATCGAGCATGGCAGTTGGGGCGCAGGATAAGAGATTTTTTACAGCTTGCGTTTCAAAAGAGATTACATAAATTTTACCAGAAAATTTCTTTTCTTCTTTCTCTGAAGCAAACTCTTTCTTTCCAACTATTTTAAAGCTATTCTTTTCGATGACTTCATAAATTTTCACTAATGTGGAATCAACAGAATATGGGCTTCCATAAACAGTGAGTTCTTGTGCTCTGGAAGCGAAAGCCATTGATAGTAGCAACAAAACAATCGGTAGAATTTTATTCATTATATCAATTAAGAATTTTCTTCATCAAATCATTGTACTGGCTAAATTCATTCAAATTATTGTGTTGACCATTCTCAATGGTAAAAAACTTCAATAATTCTTTATTTCCGGATTGAGCCAACCGTTGGCCATATTCAATAGGAACCACGTTATCTGAGGTTCCATGGAAGATGTAAATCGGACAGGTAATTTTTCCTATGTAATCCGCAGAATTGAATTTGTACTTAAATATATTCTTGGAGGGTAGAATCATGAGCCTTTCGAAAAGCATTTCACTAAAATTGTGATAGGGTGTTTCTAAAATCAGTGCCTTTGCTTTTACTTTTGAAGCCAACTGACATGCCAGCCCCGTACCCAGCGATCTTCCGTAAATGATAATATCCGACTCACTGTATTGTTTGGTAAGGTAATCGTAAGCCAATAAGGCATCTTCATGTAACAGGGTCTCAGTTCTATTACCAGTGCTTTTACCATAACCCCGGTAGTCGATCACAAAAACATCATAATCATATTGAGTGAAATAGGCAGCCAAATTGCCCCATCGGATAATGTTTTTTCTATTGCCGTGAAAATACAGGATGACACCCTTTGGAGCTTTTGATTTAAGCATCACTCCGTGTATTCTGGAGGAGTCAGGAGTATCTAAATACACTTCTTCAAAAGGAACTTCTATATCAAATTTGAAATCATCAGGAAGTGGAGAGCCCTGAAAGATTAGTTTCTCCTGAAATAAATAAACTGCCAGAATAATCAGCGCATAAATCAGTACCGCACATATTCCAATATAGAGTAGCTTCATTTAGCGCTGCTAATATTTATCGGATTAACCGACTTTAAATTTCACTATTTCAGCCAGTAATCTTAAGCTTTCCTTTAGATAAGGGTCTTTTTTCAGTTTCTTATTTTCTTCTTCTGTTTCTGCTATTTCAGAAGTTTGAACTGAAATTCCATTTTTCAACCTTTTTTCTATTTCATCCGAGGTTTTCACCTTCGCTTGTTTATTTACGTAACCATTTTTACCGGAAAAGGAAGTTGACTCATTGTCGATTTCATTAGGATTTTTTAGCCTACCTTCGTTAGCAACGTAATCATTCTCATCAGAAGAATCTGGGTCTTCTTTGGCTTGCTCACTTTTTCTTTCCTGATAGTTCAAAGAAATACCATCTGAATCACGGTCTTTTTTCGACCGTTCTATATCCTCAGAGAGTTTCTTTAAATCTTTATCAGTTTGTAAATGACTCAGGTATAGAGTATTCAATTTGGATTTCAATTCAGGTGAAATTGTATTCACTTTTTTATAATCACTTTCATTGATCTTATCCCAGGGCAAGGCACTTGGTTTAGAGCTTTCTCCAAACTCTTCAGCACTAAATGCTGATGGGAAATGCACATCCGGAGCAACACCGATGTTCTGGGTGCTACTTCCCGTTACCCGATAAAACATCTGTAAAGTCAGCTTCAAATTACCCAGCTTATCCGGAAAGTTTGGCATTCTTTGGTTGAGCCCAACCATCCTTTGCACAGTTCCTTTTCCAAAAGTAGTTTCCCCAAGAATTAATCCTCTTTGATAATCCTGAATTGCTCCTGAAAAAATCTCTGATGCCGAAGCACTGAACCTGTTGGTCAATACCGCCAAAGGGCCTTTATAAAGGGTATTTGAGTCAGTATCCTTTAGTACATCTATTTTTCCATCAAAGTTTTTAACCTGCACTACAGGCCCATCTTCAATGAACAAACCGGTAAGATTTATCGCTTCTTCTAAAGAACCACCTCCGTTGTATCTCAAATCAATAAGGATGCCATCTACTTCCTTAGCTTGCAAATCAGTAATCAACTTAGCAACGTCTCTGGTAGTACTTTTGTAGTCTTTCTGACCACTTCTCGCTCCTTCAAAATCCAAATAAAAACTTGGAATGGTAATTACCCCCAAACTATATTTTTCTTTGCCCTCCGTAATTGGAATGATCTCCGACTTGGCTGACTGGTCTTCCAGTTTGATTTTATCCCGTTCCAGTCTGATGATTTCAGGGTTAGACACTGTCAATTTCCCTCTGATCACCTGCAGTCTTACAATAGAGCCTTTCGGCCCCCTAATCAGCTGTACCACATCCGACAATCTCCAGCCTATGATATCTACAAAGTCTCCATCATCGCCTTGTGCCACACCAATTATTTTGTCATCTTTTAGAAGTTCTTTGCTTTTGTAAGCCGGCCCTCCGGGGATCTTTTCATCAATCACGGTATAGTCCATATCCTGTGTCAGCCTTGCTCCTATTCCCTCTAAGGAAAGACTCATATTTATGTTGAAATTATCAGAGGATATTGGGGAAAAATAATTGGTATGTGGATCCAATGTTTCAGTGTATGAGTTCATATAAAGCTGAAACACATCGTCATTGTTGTTCTGATTGACATTCTTTTTGTACCTCTTGTATCGCTGTACCAGCAGGCTATTGATGGTAGTATCTGCTTTTCCTGCAAGCTTCAGGTTTAAAGCCTGATTTTTCACCATTTTTCTCCAACGTTCATTTAGTTCGGCTTCATCTTTTGCCCAATCCAACTTGTCTTTGTCAAAGTCTAATGTTTCTTCTTTAGAATAATCAAACCCCTTTTCAAGTAATTCAAATACATAATCCAATCTGGAATTGGTTCTGTCTCGATATACTCTGAAAATTTGAAAGGCTACATCTACATTTCCCTCTAGTAAATCGTCATCTAACCTCTCTCTGTATTTAGAAAAATAATCCAGATCAGAACTATAAAAGTATGATTTATTGTAATCCAATGAATTGAAATAATTGTCATAAATGACTCTGGAAAGTGAGTCGTTGAGTGGAGCTTTTCTATAGCTATACCTTTCCAGAAGATTCCTTATTTCTCCAACCTCTATTTTGTGTTTTGGCTCTGGTTTCAATACGATAACAGAATCCTTTCTATCTATGGCATAACCCAGAGAAGCCATTCCAAAATAAAGTGTTGCTAATATTCTAAATGCCCATTTATTCATCTTCACAAATTTGATTTACTTAAATAACTGTTAAAACAACATATAAATGTTAAAAACAACAACTAAAAATACCTTTATAATTCATACTGATAATAATTAGTTGTTTTTAGAAACGAGATAAAAGCCCGTTATTGTTATTACGCTTGAAAACTATTTAAATTCGAACTTTATTTTACAAACGAACATTTACATCGATTTGACTACTTCACGAAACCACTTCTTGCAATACTTAGGCCAAACCTCTCAATTTCCCCTAATGCTGGAAATAGAAAAGGCAGAGGGTCTTTATATGTATCAAAAAAATGGAAAGGAGTTGATGGATCTTATCTCAGGCATAGGTGTGAGTACCATCGGACACAGGCATCCGGGAGTAGTTCAAGCAATAAAGGATCAGGTAGATAGACACCTGCATTTAATGGTTTACGGTGAATTTATAAGCTCGCCTCAGGTGAAACTTGCAAAAGCACTGTCAGATACCCTGCCTAACCAACTGAACAATGTTTTTCTGGTAAACTCAGGCAGTGAAGCTACCGAAGGTGCAATTAAACTTGCCAAAAGACATACTGGTAAAACTGAAATAATTTCGTTTCAAAATGCATACCACGGATCAACTGCCGGAGCTTTATCCGTTTGTGGCAATGAAGACCTTAAGAATAGCTTCCGCCCTCTGATTCCAGGCAATAAGATACTCAGATTTGGAAACATTGAAGATCTGTCTCAAATATCTGAAAATACTGCTGCAGTGATTATTGAACCCGTTCAGGGTGAAGGGGGAATCCGAACCGCATCATCAGAATATTTTCAGGAATTGAGAAAAATATGTAATCAACAGGGTGCACTTTTGATTTTTGATGAAATACAAACCGGATACGGACGAACAGGAAAATTCTGGGCGTTCGAACATTTCGGCATAGTCCCGGATATACTGCTTTGCGCCAAAGGCATGGGAGGTGGCATGCCTATCGGAGCATTCATTTCTTCCAAAGAAATAATGTACTCGCTCACTCACAATCCTATTCTGGGTCATATTACTACATTTGGAGGGCATCCGGTTAGCTGTGTAGCTGCACTGGAAACACTCAATATAATCTTAGATGAAAATCTGATGGAAGGTGTAGCGGAAAAAGAAGCTTTGTTTCACAACCTACTACAACATGATAGAATCAAAGAAATCAGAAGCAAAGGGCTCATGATAGCTGTAGAGTTTGAATCGTTTGAAGTATTAGAAAAAATAATCAAAAATCTACTTGATTTGGGTGTACTTTCAGATTGGTTTTTGTTTTGTGACAACTCCATGAGAATAGCTCCTCCCCTGATCATATCAAATGAAGAAATAAAAAAAGCCTGTAACAAAATATTACAGGCCATTGATTTATCTTATCAATGATTAAACCTAAATCAGAGCTTTAAGCTTTAAATCAATTGACTTCCCATCTACTTTAATTTTAACAGTTTTTCCACTTTCGCTTAGGATTCTTCTCAATTCAGGAAGTCCAACTTCTATAGCGGACTTTCCACTTACCTCATTCAATTCCGAATCTACTTTAATACCAGCATCCTCCGCAGGACTATTGTCAAAAACTTTGTGAATCATCACTTTGCTCATATCTTCACTCAATTGAAGTTCCAGACCCGAAGCATTGATTTGAAATGGTTCACTATATCTGTCATTTTTCTCCCAATACATTTCATGTTTGGGATAATTGTAGGTTACGTTAAATTTTCTAAGTAAACCACTTCCCAAAATACCAGTTACCTTTTTGTGGTTTTGTATTCCATGTTCTGCATGACTCAAACCGACAGGTACATTCTCAAAACCAAATCCACTAAATGTCAACGACTTTGCCTTTCCCTGATGGTGCTCATATTCCTTTTTTCCTAACCCTGATACGAGGTAAATATAACTGTCTCCGATTTTATCAATCATGCCATGCTTTGTTACATAAGGGGTATTAAAATCAACAGTTGCCTTTGCTCCGGTATCGACAAAGAATTCTCCTGTGATAGTTTCTCCATTTGCCAGTACTACATTGGCTGAGATATGAGGAATATAAGAGGTCAATTTAATAGGAAGGGTTCTACCCGTACCTTTGTATTCATAGCCTTTAGAATCAAACAGGTCAAATGACATTTGATTAAAATTCATCGAAACCACATAGTTTTCAAGCATGTCATATCCAATAATCCCATCTATTTTACGTCCAATACTGATTTCCAAATGCCTCAAAGAAGTTTCATAGATTTCAATATCCCTCAACTCTATATTATTGATTTCAATACTTTGATGCTTCAAAAGTTTACCCGAAATCTCACCTTCGGCACTGGTTTTTTTTGTATCCGCCCCTGAAACCATGTTCAGTTCCTTGGCAGTCTCTATATTCAAAACTGTAAGACCATCTCCGGTATCAAAAATAAAATCCAGGTCACGGGAGTTGTTCACTTTTATCTTTACAAAAACATGATCACCATAAAGTTCAAACGGAACGCTTGTTAGTGGTGATTGTGCCATAGAGACGGCAAGATTTGAAAAAATTGCAATTATTATTAATCCAATTGTCTTTTTCATTTTTCTAAGATTTTTATCTGATTTCAAATTAAATCCAATATTTCCAATATACAAAATATGGATGTTAATTAAATCTGACAGACAATCTCCCGGCTTGTAGTAAGAAATGAATGTTACAAATCAAAAACACAGCAACTGAGCAATAAGCAGGAGAGCTTTTTATCATTTCAGCAACCCTCAACGCTCAACACCTGATGCTCCTGCTTGCGCACGGTCGCTATCAATTGACCATCTGCAATTTTGACACAGGTAAGACCAGAGTTCCTTCCTATACTTAAATCATAAAGTTCGGTAAGTTTACTCACATCTAATTGTTGCAATTGATTACTTGAAATCCATAGATAATTCAGATTTACATTGTTCTCCAAATTGATGGTAGCGATCTTATTTGCAGAAACTAGCAGGATTTCGAGTGCAACGTTCGAATCCACATCCAATCCTTCGATCTCATTTGTGGTAGCAATCAGGTTCTTCAGTGATGTGCTTCCACTCACATTCAATGTACTGAGAAGGTTTTGTTCTACATTCAAGTCTTCTAATGAGGGAATATTGACAATCAATTCTTCCAGGTAATTCCAGGACAAGTTCAAGGAGATTAATTTGGTGGTGGCCTCTAATCCCGAAACAGATATAAGTTCATTAAACAACAGGTCTAATTCGAGCAAATTTACATTCCTACTCACATCGATAGTTTTTAGGAGGTTAACCTGAAGTCTCAATGTATCCAGGTTATTATTAGCCTTTAAATCAATCTCCTCCAATTCATTGAAACTTGCGTCTAAGAAAGACAAGGAAGCATTGGCACTCAAATCAATCGAAGTGAGCATGTTACCGTTTACATTAAGTCTTTCTAAAGCGGTATTTTCACTCAATGATACAGATGTTAGGGCATTGTCCTCAACCGATAGGATGAGTAGATCTTTAAATGCTTCGATACCAGTCAAGTCTGTTATTTTCTTCTCAGAATCAGTTCCCTGAAATGTCAAATTCAATAATGTTACCCCATCAGCATCTTCACTAAGTAGTTTATGGTTAACAATCCCATCACTATCTATGCCCTTCTCTATCAATTGTGCTTCAAAATTAACATCCGGTATCTCAACAAAAATTGGAGAAATGGGATCTTGAGGTACAGGATCATTTTCTTCGGTGCAAGAAAAAAACACAACTATGGCTGCAATTGCCATCAATAAATTCACTTTCATTATCTTATTATTTGATCTGGATGCAAATAGACCAAAAAGGAAGCACCCCTATGTTCGGTATTATAATTCAGAACAAATTTACACAAGTTGGTAATTGAAATGATTAGATATCAAAACCTAAAAACTCCTACGCCACTCCTTTTTATTTCCAGAGTTGTCATTTACAGTCAACACAAACTCTCCGACTATGTCCGTTTTGGGATCTGAATAAAGGTATCCGGTTTTGGCATCATAATTCATCAATAACCATTTACCGTTGAGTGTGGCAGTAAATGTTCCTACGCCAGACATTTCATCTTCAATCCTAAATTTCAATCTGTTTGGCTTGGATTTAAAATGCGAAATGGTAGGTGGCACTATGTCAGTGGCTATGGTATAATTTACCAAGTCTCTGGTTTTGAAAGTGATGTTGCCATCAATCGACCACTCTCCTCCTACAAAATACAGTACCTTGTTGTCACCCACAGAATACACAAAGGAATGCTGCCTGTCGTACTTGAGTTCAGGCGTGATTTTCATAGTAACATATTTGCGAAGTGGCTGGTCATAGTGGGCAAAAGAAAAGTATTCCGATTGTTTCACCGAGTCAATAGTTTTAGCATAACTCAGATGTAGCGTGTCGAATAAGGAATACCTCGGAAAAGTAATTTCCACATTTTTATCTGCATAGGCATCATCCACATTGGATGGGATACTGTTTTTGTAGTTGAATGAAAATTTCTGATCGCAAACAACGGCTGAGTCCGGGTGACCGTTTCTTACATCCCAAAGATAAAAATAGCGGCCATCCGCCGAGTAGGTATGCGCCAGCAGTTTTTCTTCTCCCTTGATATAAAAACGGGCAAAACAATCCTCTTTAATACCTTTACTCATCACTTCAAGGATTTCATTTCTCATATCGAACCCATCTCTGTTGAGTCTGTACATGTTTTTGTAGGAAGCATTTTTCAAATATCCCTTGTCATTGACCATGATATGATATTGTCTCACATTGCCATAGTTATCCTCCAGTTTCACATCAATGGCATGCTCCAACGGATCTGAAAAATGCAATACCCCTTTATTATCATCAATGTTGTAAAACTTCAAAAAATTACCATCATCAACATAGAGTTTATTGAACCTTCGACCACCTTCCACCATTCTTTTATAATTGGTGTGCACCAATATATTTCTCGAAGTACCAAAATTGATTCTATCTATTTCTTGATTGAAAACAGGTTTGAAATCAAACAGTAAAGTCTGTCGTACTACTCCATTTCGATTGTTAACACCATTCAATTGATCATAAACATACACCTCTACTCCTATTTTGCCAGTCAAAGTAACCGGTACTTCCAGTACATAGCCACCATCCTGTTCTATCACCGCATATTCAAAGCGTCCAAACATGCCATTGACCCGGCTGTCAATATCCATAGTCACAAACGCAATGTGTGACAATGTGGGAGGCAACAGGTCTTTAATTTCACTAAAACCATAAGTAAGTGGATTCAAGACCTCCTGATTGGCATCTCTTATTTCAAAATGCAAATGTGGTCCGGAAGAAGAACCACTATTTCCCGATAGTGCTATTACATCACCCTTTTTAAAAGTAAATCTGTCTTTTGGCACACTGATATCTACTGCAAAAGATTCCCTTTTATATTGATAATCTCTAACGTAATTGGCTACTGCATCCTGAAATTCCTGCAAATGCGCATATACTGTGTATGTACCATTAGGGTGTACCATATACAATGCATTTCCATAGCCACTTGGAGACACTTTGATGCGCTGAATATATCCATCTGCGGCAGCAAAAACAGGAAGCCCGGAAACTCCACTGGTCTTAATGTCAATACCTGTATGAAAATGGGTAGAACGCAGTTCTCCCATTGTTCCGGCCAGATAGTTTACTTCACCGGGTCTCACAGGGCACATATAATATCCCTTTTCTATACTTTGCGACTCAGCAAAAAAACAATTAAAAACCAGTACAAAAAATGTTGTGTATTTACCTAATCTCAAAATCCAATAATTTTTCTCCTTCTAAATATCCTTCCAGCCTGTTTCCAATCTGAACCGGGCCTACTCCCTTCGGTGTGCCTGTAAATATAATATCCCCTTTTTTTAGCATAATATATCTGGAGATGTATGCGATAATAAAACCGAAACTAAAAAGCACCAGTGAAGTGTTGCCTTTTTGAACATTTTTACCATCTATATCTAAACTAAAATTTAAGCTATTCAAATCCTTATAATCCGATTTAGGTCTAAATTCAGAAATTGGAGCCGAATGGTTAAACCCTTTAGCCAATGCCCATGGAAGCCCTTTTTCTTTTGCCTTGGTTTGCAAATCCCGTGCCGTAAAGTCAATTCCCAAACCAATTTGGTCATAATATTTATGGGCAAATTTTTCTTCGATGTTCTTACCATTTTTACATACTTTCAACAGTACTTCTACCTCGTAATGTATGTCTTTGGAAATAGAAGGATAATAAAATGGCTGATTGTTTTTGAGTAATGCCGTCTCCGGTTTGGTAAAGACCACTGGCTCTGATGGGCGTTCATTATTTAATTCTTCTATGTGATCAACATAATTTCTTCCTATTGCTAATATTTTCATGTCTGAGATAAATAAAATAGTGGTATTTGCTCTAAATTCGTTTTTGAATTAATTCAACGAAAGTAAAAAAGTATAATTTATTAACACCCAAATTCATGAAATATATAAGCTCACTTGTCATAATGCTGGCGACATTTTTCCTGTATCAATGTGCCACCGTTCCGATCACAGGCAGGAGACAACTTAATCTGGTTTCCAACTCCGAAATAATACCTATGAGTTTTGATCAGTACAGCCAGGTATTGAAAGAAAGTAAACTATCTACTGACAAGCAGCAGACCGCTATGGTCAAGAATGTGGGCAGTAGAATACAAAAAGCTGTAGAGCAATATATGGCAGACAACAACATGGCAGATCAACTGGAAGGCTTTGCCTGGGACTTTAACCTAATCGAAGAAGATGTACAAAATGCGTGGTGTATGCCCGGAGGTAAGGTTGCATTTTATACAGGCATCATGCCAACCTGCAAAGACGAAACCGGAGTAGCGGTAGTGATGGGTCATGAAGTAGCACATGCCATAGCCAACCATGGTCGGGAAAGAATGAGTCAGGGGTTATTGACACAAGGCTTTTTAGGTGGCATTTCGGCTGCCATGGGAGAAAACCCAACAGGCACACAAGAACTGCTCATGCAATCAATTGGAGCAGGAACTCAAATCGGAATGCTCAATTTCTCCAGGCAACATGAATCAGAAGCAGACAAACTGGGACTTATATTTATGTCAATTGCAGGATATGATCCAAGACAAGCACCCAAGTTTTGGGAAAGAATGTCTGCTGGCGGTGGAGAACAACCTCCGGAGTTCATGTCCACTCACCCATCGCATGAAACACGTATTTCGGATTTGAATGCACAAATACCCAATGCTTTAAAATACTACGAAGCAAACAAAGACAAATACTAAGAGTAATAAAACAAGAAAGGTGGCTAAAAACCACCTTTCTAAAATTAACAACCTATAAACCTAAAATCTTGTGTTTCTGACCTTCCCTTCAATATCCTTAGATAAGGACTTCAATTGTTGGTGCTCTTAAGACAAGTAATTATAAACACACCCCTAAATGATTTGTTTGAATTAATTCAATACAGATATTTTTTTGATTTCACTTACTCCCCCTTACCAATCCTATATTACTTTTGCGGGTAACAAAAACGCTTTTCTTTATGCAAATACGAAACGACTGGACACGAGAAGAAATTACTGCTATTTATAATTCACCTATTTTAGAATTGGTTTACCGTGCGGCAACCGTCCACAGAGAAAATCACGATCCCTCAGAAGTGCAGGTATGTACACTGCTCTCCGTAAAAACAGGTGGTTGCCCTGAAGACTGTTCTTACTGTCCTCAAGCTGCACGTTATCATACAGATGTAAAAGTGCAGAAGTTGATGGAGGTAGATGAAGTATTGCAAGCGGCTAACAATGCCAGAGAGAGCGGTAGTACCCGTTTTTGTATGGGTGCAGCCTGGAGAGAAGTCCGGGACAACCGTGATTTTGACAAAGTGCTGGAAATGGTAAAAGGGGTCAATTCTATGGGAATGGAAGTATGCTGTACACTCGGCATGTTGACAGAAGAACAAGCAAACAAACTAAAAGATGCCGGTCTTTATGCCTACAACCACAACCTGGATACCAGTGAAGAACACTACGAAGAAATCATCAGTACCAGAACTTACGATGACAGATTGGACACATTGGAGAATGTAAGAAAAGCAAATATATCTGTTTGTTCAGGCGGTATTATCGGCATGGGCGAACAACATGAAGACAGAATTGGTATGTTGCATACCTTGTCAAACCTACCTGAACATCCGGAATCTGTACCTGTGAATGCTTTAGTACCAGTAGAAGGAACTCCCTTGGCAGAGCAACCACGTGTGTCAATCTGGGAAATGCTCAGGATGATTGCAACAGCAAGAATCATAATGCCAAAAGCCATGGTGAGGCTTTCGGCAGGCAGAACTGAAATGAATACAGAAGAGCAAGCACTGTGCTTTCTTTCAGGAGCTAATTCTATATTTGCAGGAGATAAACTACTCACCACTCCTAACCCTGAAATAGATGCCGACAAACAAATGTTCCAGACGTTGAATCTCAAACCAAGAAAATCGTTTAAGGATCAGGAGGCAACTGTGAAATTTGAGCAAATTCCATTGTAGGAATATGTAAATCTTAAGAGAGAATTATTAAGGAGCATGTTGATATTTAAAAAATTTACTTTTGACTCGGCTCATGCCTTGCCGAATGTACCGGATGGCCACAAATGCAAGGAAGTTCACGGGCACACCTACCAGCTTACACTATTCATAGAAGGTGACCTTATAGATCAATTGGATTGGGTAATGGATTTTGCTGTGGTAAAAAAAACTGTCGATCCTATCATCGACATTGTTGACCACAAATACCTCAATGACATAGAAGGGCTTGAAAACCCGACCTGTGAAAAAATAGCCATATGGCTATGGGATAAAATCAAAGAAGGCATACCAGCATTAAAACGAATTGAACTAAACGAAACACCCACTTCTGGTGTTATATACGAGGGTTAACAATCTAATATACCATTAGATAGTAAATAGACACTTATGGAACAAGTAGCAACAAGGGCTAAAAAAGATATTGAGTTGATAGAAGAAGTCAATCGACTTAGAAAAGAAAAGAATGCTGTTATTCTTGCTCATTATTATCAGGAAGCCGTTATTCAGGAACTGGCCGATTTTGTTGGCGATAGTTTAGGTTTGTCACAACAGGCCGCTACCACAGAAGCAGACATTATTTTATTTGCGGGTGTTCATTTTATGGCCGAAACAGCCAAAATCATCAACCCAAGCAAAAAAGTCATCCTTCCAGATGTAAATGCCGGATGTTCTTTAGCAGACTCCTGCCCTCCTGATGAATTCAAGAAATTCATTGATGCACACCCTGATCACATGGTAATTACTTACATCAATTGCTCAGCAGAAATCAAGGCAATGAGTGACATCATTTGTACATCTTCCAATGCCGTTAAAATCGTAGAATCTCTTCCAAAAGACCAACCTTTGATTTGTGCTCCCGATAAAAATCTGGGCAAATACATCATGAAACAAACCGGACGAGACATGCTCTTGTGGGATGGCACTTGTATGGTACATGAGGCTTTTTCGATAGATAAAATATTGAAATTACACAAAGAGCATCCTGACGCTCAATTTATTGCCCATCCGGAATCTGATCCCAACATTTTGAATGTTGCTTCCTATGTAGGATCTACGACAGGTTTGATCAATCATGTAAAAAACAATCCTGCAAACAAGTTTATAGTAGCAACAGAAGCAGGTATATTGCATGAAATGCGCAAGGAAGTTCCACATAAAACCATTATACCTGCTCCAGCTGAGGAAAATAACTCCTGTGCTTGTAGCGAATGTGGATTCATGAAAATGAATACACTGGAAAAACTATACTTGTGTTTGAAAAACGAATCACCGGAGATTCATGTAGCTGAACACATCAGAGAAAAGGCTCTGATACCTATCAACAGGATGCTTGAATTGTCGAAATAATATACGATGCATAAATATGATTTTCTGGTTATCGGTTCGGGAATTGCAGGACTTACCTACGCAATCAAAACGGCTATTGAATTTCCTGAGGCTAAAGTAGCCATCGTTACGAAAGCCGATGCAAAGGAATCCAATACCAAATACGCTCAGGGCGGAATTGCAGTCGTTACAGACATGCTGGTTGACTCATTTGACCAACACATACAAGACACGCTGATAGCCGGAGACGGCCTTTGCAATCCTGAAATTGTAGAAATTGTCATTAAAGAAGGCCCGGAACGACTCAATGAACTTTTAGAATGGGGAACTAACTTTGACAAGAAAAAGAAAGGCGATTTTGATCTGGGACGTGAAGGTGGGCACACACAAAACAGAATTTTGCACCACAAAGACATTACTGGTTATGAAATAGAAACTACCCTCTTAAAGCAAATAAATGAATTGCCCAATATTACTGTACTTCAGCAACACTTTGCTGTTGATTTAATCACCCAACACCATATCAAAAACAAAAAAAACAATGTCTCAGAAGATACCGAATGTTATGGTGCTTATATTTTTAATGAAAAAGCAAAAAAGGTAGAAACCTATTTATCCAAAATTACCATGCTGGCAACAGGAGGTATCGGGCAAGTATATCAAAATACCACAAATCCAAAAATTGCTACAGGTGATGGCATTGCTATTGCTTACAGGGCAAAAGCTCGTGTCAGCAACATGGAATTTATACAATTTCACCCTACTGCACTGGATCACCCTCAACCCAATGCATCATTTTTAATTTCTGAGGCTGTAAGGGGTTTTGGAGGATTGCTGCGAAACAAAGCTGGCGAGCTTTTTATGCAAAACTATGATGACCGAAAGGAGCTCGCATCAAGAGATATTGTATCCAGAGCAATTGACAGTGAACTGAAAAAAAGTGGAGATGAACACGTTTACCTTGACTGCACTCATATCAAAAAGAAAAAATTCAAAAAACACTTTCCAAACATTCTCCAAAAATGCCAGGAAATAGGAATCAATCCTAAAAAAGACATGATTCCGGTTGTTCCGGCAGCTCATTATTTATGTGGGGGCATAGATGTGGATGAGCATGGACAATCGAGTATAAAGAATCTCTATGCATGTGGGGAATGTACCAATACCGGCCTTCATGGAGGTAACCGGCTGGCATCCAATTCACTTCTGGAAGCACTGGTATTTGCACACAGGGCTTACCTAAAATCAAGGCTGGAAATAGAAAAAGCTCAGTTTGTAACAGACATACCCGATTGGAATGATGAAGGTACTACTCCCCCAAAAGAACTTATCCTGATCACTCACAATAGAAAAGAACTTAAAGCCATTATGAACAATTATGTGGCTATCATCCGAAACAATGAACGACTGGAAAGAGCTTCGAACCGTCTGAAGGTATTGTATGAGGAAACAGAAGTGCTTTATAAAAAAACACAAATCTCAGCGCAATTATTCGAACTCAGAAATCTCATCACAGTCGCCTACCTTATTGTAAAGCAATCACAAAACAGAAAAGAAAATTGTGGGGCTTTTTACAATTCTGATCTTGCGTAAAACTTGATCTGACTGTTACATTACAAACAATTGGTATGCTGCCCGACACATTAACATTCGTTAACATCTTTTAACTGACCTTTAACATTTCTCCAGAGACTTTCGATCTAGATTGCTGCAATATCTTACACAAGGCAACTATTAGCAATTTGGAAGCATTATTAAATAAAACAAAAATCCTTAACCCCGATTTCAACTTGGATGATGAAAAACTTACGGAGTTATGTCAGGCGAATGACGCTTATGGACAAGAGGTACTCTACAACAGATATGTTCATATAATGCTAAGGCTATGCCTTAGGTATATGAAAGAGGAATTAGAAGCAGAAGACATAATGGTCACTGGTTTTGTGAAAGTATTTTCCAAAATCAATACATTTGAGTACCGTGGAGTTGGCAGCCTGGAAGGCTGGATCAAGAGAATTATGGTAAATGAATGCCTTATGGCTCTAAGAAAGAAGAAATATGACAAAGTAGGCTTAGACCATGTTTCGCACTTTCTAGACAATGGGATACAAATTGACAGCCAGCTGCATGCAGAAGAAATATTCTCAGCAGTTCAAAATTTACCACGTGGTTACAGAACTGTTTTTAACATGTACGCAATAGAAGGATATAGCCACAAGGAAATTGCAAAAAAGCTAAACATCAACGAAAACACTTCAAAATCTCAGCTGAGCAAAGCAAGAGGTTCTTTGAGGAAATCGCTGATAAAAATGGGTCTGGTATAGCCCTATAACCCGTTAAATGAAAATTTACATGGAAAGAAAAAAAGTAAATATTGAAGACATTAAAGGCAGTAAAATTGATCTTTTAGCAAAAAGAAAAATTGAAAGCCTTGACCTTTATTCACCACCAATATCCGGATGGAACAGAAGCAACACCTGGCAGGTTATTAAAAGTAAACTAGAAGGAGCTAATAAAACTGTAATCGTATGGGGATTTGCTGTAGCAGCATCAATATCTCTGCTGGTTGCAGCCAGTATCAATATCAACACTGATGCATTTTTTCATCAGGAACCAAAAATGGAACAAGTCCTGATATTAGAAAATAATAATTCGTCCAAAATAAATCATTTGGCTGAGGGAACAAATAAGACTGCAAGAAACGAGTCTGTCCTAAAAAATATATCCATCAAATACCCAGACCAAAGGAAGACTCAAAGTGATTTTAAATCTCCTGTTAAAATCATCAAACATGTACCAACACTTACAATATCACGTACTGCAAATAACACAGGAAAAAGCATTGAACTAAACCCATTTTTTTCGGCTCGTTACTCAGATTATTCGGGTATTTCTCCAACCTTTGGAATTGATTTTAAAGTATTTACTCTCTACAAACATCATATACGACATGATGTAATATTAGGTGGAACAGTAAATTTTCAAAAGGTAACAAACGAAAATTCAAGTAAAATACATCCCTTTACTTTTTTGCATGTTGGGTATGACAGGGTAAATGAAACCACAAGTAAAGGCTGGAGTACACAGGCAGGTTTTATGGTAAATCCTGATAGTAATGTCTATAAAAACAACACTGTTAAATTTTCACTAAACCGACAATTTAACAGCCATATAAAAGCTGGTCCTGAAGTCATTTTTACCGATAATTTTAAAAAGGCTTATCCTGGAATTTCTATTGTTTTGAGTTAAATTCATCACCTTCTCTCAAAAGAAAATCTTTTTGTATAATAATTATAGAAGAATATAGCTCCAGTCACAATGATTTTGGTTAGGAATTGGTATTGAAAAAAAACATCTAATTTGTTTAAAACTGATATCATTATTGTGCTCAACACCAAACCAATTAAGGAGAACATCATAGACAATAAGAAAACACTCTGCACTTTTCCTTTTATTGTAAATACATATTTTTTCTGAAGGATAAAATTCAATACCACCGCACATGAGTAAGAAATAATATTGGATACCTCTGGAGAGAAAAAGTTATAAAATAGTATTAGATAAAAAACATAGTCAAAGGCTGTAGCTATCACAGAAGTAAACGCAAACTTCATCTTTGGTGCAATAAAATGAAGTATCATGAAATACAGCTTTGCTAATGTCTCCATGATAATAGTTAAACTTTTACTGCTCGCTCACTTCCAACAAACTCCTCTCTGATTCTGTAAGTCTTTTTATTTTGAGTTTCAAAATAGGTTCTCACTATAAGCTCAGCCAAAAGCCCAATAGTAATCAACTGAACTCCTCCTAACAGCAATGTGATTCCAAGAATCAACAAAGGCCTTCCCCATATATCTTCTCCCATTATTTTGAGAACCAACAAATACATATTAATAGCTGAACCGAGCATAAATGTGATAATTCCGGCCGTTCCAAACAAATGCATTGGTTTTTGAAGGTACTTCTGAAAAAACACCATCAACAAAAGGTCACTCATTACCTTAAATGTCCTGCCCAAGCCATACTTTGATTCACCATGAATCCTGGGATGGTGCTTTACAGGCATTTCTGTAATATTAGCCCCCTGCAACTGCGCCAATACCGGAATAAAACGATGAAGTTCCCCATACAATCCCAAGTTCTTTGCAATATCTTTTCTGAATACTTTCAATGTGCAACCGTAATCATGGAGATGCACCCCTGTGAGCTTTCTAATCAATGCGTTGGCTATCTTGCTAGGAATTTTTCTAATGACCATAGAATCTTTTCTATTGGCTCGGATACCTGCTACAACATCCCAATTCTCATCTTCAAGTTTTCGCAGCATTTCAGGTATATCAGAAGGGTCGTTTTGTAGATCTCCGTCAATCGTTACAATAAAATCTCCATTGGCCTGATCTATGCCGGCAGCCATGGCAGCAGTCTGACCATAATTTTTGTTCAAAATTATGAGTCGGGTATTTTCACCTGCATTCGCCTTGATGTTAGGTATGGTTTTATCACTGGAACCATCATCTACAAAAATCAATTCGTAACTATGATTAACCATGGCTTTTTGCACATTCTCAATCAAAGGGACGATATTTTCCTCTTCATTGTAAACCGTAACTACAATCGAAAGCTCCATAAACTCACTTGGTTAGATTAGTTGCAAACCTACTATGATTTTTCAAATTGAAATTTCATATACTTAATTGATTCACCCTGATCATGAAAAAGTTTTTCGTATTTGGTTTTCACTCCATAATGCTCATCCATAAACTCAGAATTGTATAAGTCGTATGTATATTGAAGGTTTTTGATTTTGACCTGGTCCTCAAAAAGAGATAGTGTATAATCGAAAAGAGGTGTGTTATCAGTTTTGAACTTCAACCAGCCATCTTTTTTTAAAATACCTTTATACATTTCCAGGTATCTTGGACTGGTAAGACGCCTTTTTTCATCCCTGTCTTTTGGTCTGGGATCAGGAAAAGTAACCCAAACCTCAGATACTTCATCTTTTGCGAAATAGTCTTCGAGCTGAACGATATTAACTCTCAAGAAAGCTACATTATCCAGTTGGTTATTGATAGCGTATGTGCTTCCAACCCATATTCTGGCTCCTTTAATATCAACTCCAATAAAGTTTTTATCTGGAAATTTTTCTGCTAAACCCACTGTATATTCTCCTCTTCCGCATCCAAACTCTACCACCAAATCATTATCGTTACCGAATAACTCCTTTTTCCAGTTTCCTTTTATGACCTCAAAAACAGGCTTGCCTTTTTCAATAACATTTCTTCGCTCAGCATTGTCACTAAACCGCTCTAATTTCTTTCTCAACTAATTATAAATTTTCAATTTCAGCCACTACAAATGTGCTGCCCCCTATAAATATTACATCTTCTGATTGTGCATTATTTCTTGCACTTTGCAAAGCATCCCCGACTGAATTGAACTGTTGCCCCTCCAACCCATATTTAGTAGCTATCTCATACAATTCCTCTACTGGCAATGCCCTGGGTACTTTTGCAGCGCAAAAATAGTAATAAGCATCTTTAATCAACAATGCCATAATGTTGTCAATCAACTTATCATTTACAGTCCCAAATACAATGTGCAATTTCCTGTACTCAATTTTCTTCAACTGACCCACAACTTGTGCAATACCATCCTCATTGTGTCCAATATCGCATATAGTCAACGGCTTATCTGAGAGCTGCTGCCATCTCCCTTTCAAACCAGTATTGCTGCATATATTTTCCAATCCATTCTTCACATGACTGGCATTCAAATCAAAACCAATCCCATTCAATTCTTTAATTACTTCCAATACTGGCGGTATGTTTTTTAAAAAGTATTCCCCTTTTAGATCAGGATCAACCGACTCATAAATCTTTTTATTTTGAAATAGTAAATCATAAAAACCATCCTTATCAATCACTACTTCCCAACCATTACCTGCATCATTCAATGGAGCATTCATCAAGGCAGCTTGTTTTCTAATGACTTCTTTAGGTCGATTCATGATGTCACCCAGCACTACAGGAATACCTTTTTTGATAATGCCTGCTTTTTCATACGCTATCAAATCAAGTGTATTACCAAGCAAATCTTCATGATCTTTCCCAATAGTAGTGATCAACGACACCAGTGGTTTAATAATATTAGTCGAATCAAGCCTCCCGCCTAAACCTGTCTCTATCACAGCTATGTCGACATTCTCTTTTGCGAAATATTCAAACGCCATCACCACCGTAATCTCAAAGAAGGAAGGCGAAATTTTCAATATCTCATTTTCGTAATTGCTTACAAAACCCGCTACAAAGTCTTCACTGATCATTGCGCCATTGATCCTGATTCTCTCTCGATAGGATTTCAAATGAGGAGAAGTGTAGAGTCCTGTTTTATAACCCGCCTCCTGTAAAATAGAGGCAATTGCATGAGCGCTACTCCCCTTGCCGTTGGTACCGGCAATATGAATAGATTTGAATTGATTATGGGGGTCTCCTGTTATTCTGGAGAGTTCTATTGTATTCCCTAGGTCCTTTTTGAATGCTTTTGCTCCAATCCGTTGGTACATAGGCAGTCTATTATACAAGAAGTCCAGGGCTTCTTTATAATTCATAAACTAACGAGATTGTATAATAAATGTAATTTTACCCTGTGATGTAGCGGCTACCGAACGGTTTTGAGCAGTCTTACTAAATGTAAGGTCCATTACAGCGTCCTTGTAAATTTTTTCAACAGCAGGTGATACTGTTTTTTCCAGTGTCTTCACTCCAATAATCTCTCCGTCACTATCTACAATTATTTGGAAAACGATTTTACCACTTTCATCCGACTTATCATCAGGTTCCGGTTCAAAATCCCATATCCAACCACTTAAATCAAGACTTGCTCCGCCACTATTGCTTTGTGAATTGGTATCTCCTTTTGATCCTGTATAAATGGCACGTGAATCGATTGTTGGATTTTCTGTCGGCTTTTCTTCAGAATTTTCCTTTCCGGTTTCGCTTTTTTCTTTGGTATTTTCAGTGGGCTTCTTTTCCTCTTTTACCTCTTTAGGTTTTTCCTCTACAACTTTCGTCTCCTCTTTCACTTCTTCCACTACATCCGGACTATTTATATCTTCCGTTTCCACTACCTCTGCCTCCTCTACCGGTTCGGCTTGAGTCTCTTCTACCACTTCCTCCTCTACAGCTTCCTTACTTTCACTGGATTCTGAAGTTTCTTGTACAGGTTCTTCTTCAACTGGCTCCTTGGCTTCTTGCACTTCCTCAACACTTTCCTGCTGACTTTGCTCCTGCTGATCACTTTCTACTTTCCCGGTAGAATTGCTCTGCACAAAACTCAATTCAATGCCATATTGTGGAATTGGTGGATCGGGCTCTGACCATGCCAACAGGAAAAAGAAAAGTATCAACAAAAAAGCATGAAAACCCAATGAGGTTATCATACTGATTCTACGATTCTTTTTTTCTTCAGGATCAATGATTTCCATGATCAATCAGGTTTCGTTGCAATAGATACTTTAGCTTCAAGTTTTGTGGCTATTCCTGCTACCATTACCAGATCTTCTACAGGTACATTTTTATCACAGTGCAATACGACTACTCCTTCTTTTCCACTCAATTCATTTCTCAATACCATTTCCAATTTATTGGACGATACTTTTTTATCATTTACGAAAAAATTACGGTCCTTAGTAATGGTTACGCTTACTTTTTGAAGTATTATTTTAGAACTCTTACTGGAGGGTAGATTTACTGGTAGTCCTGAAGGGGTAACAAATGAAGCTGTAAGCATAAAGAATATCAATAACAGAAATATTACATCTGTCATTGAAGACATGCTAAATGATGCTTGTACTTTATGTTTAGATTTTATATTCATTTGCTCTGAGGCTCTTGTAATAAGTCTATAAATTCTATAGAAGTATATTCCATACTATGGACTAATTTTTCCACTCTGGCTATAAGAAAATTATAACCCAAATAGGCCAAAATACCTACGAATAAACCAGCAGCAGTAGTAATCATAGCTTCATAAATACCACTGGAAAGCAGCTTAGGGCTCACTACTCCTTCTTCTTGCGCTATTGAAATAAAAGCCTGAATCATACCCGTTACGGTTCCCAAGAACCCGATCATAGGAGCAGCACCGGAAATAGACGCCAGCAAATTAAGGTTTTTTTCGAGCTTATACAGCTCTATTTTTCCCACGTTTTCGATAGATGCCTCAATATTTTTCAGGGGGTGACCTATTCTCACAATGCCCTTTTCAATCATACGGGCAATAGGAGTTGCAGTTTGGTTGCATAGCATTTTTGCTCCGCTTATATCTCCGTTTATTACCAATTGTTTTATCTGATCGTTGAATTGATCGGGGGTTTTTGCCGCCTTGTTAATGGTCATAATGCGTTCGACAAAAATATACACTGCCGTGACCGACAGTAGTAAAATGGGGATCATCATATAGCCCCCTTTAAACAATAATTCCAGAAGAGAAATATTCGCAGGTATTTCTTCAGGCAAGTCCTGAAGCCTTGCCAAAAGGATTTGTCCAATCATAAATTTTATGTTTATTTTCGATTATAAAACAAAAGAAAGGCATAATACCTTTCTTTTATAATATTCTTTAAATTTTAAACGGGAAATCATCAATATAAGTATATCAACAATTAATATTTAAGAGTCCATATATCTTCACCATAAGTAGATTTGTATGAACCTATTTGAGCCATGGCATCTGCATAAGAATCAAAATCAACTACAGATACTCTATACCTCTTAGATTTTCCAAAGGGGAAAATAACTTTAACACCTTTTCCACTGGCGGATAATTCCTTAGCATAGTCATTAGCCAAATCCTGATCAATAAAGCTACCAATAATGATGTATGACCTGCCTGTTTTAGATTGTATCTCTACGATCTCTCCCGCTGGTGCATTACTTCCAGGTTTGGGGCTTGCTTTAGAGGTACTGCTTTTAGTCGCAGCAGGCTTAGTTGTTGTTTTGGCAGGTGTAGTGGTATTTGATTTTGAATCTTTCTCACCAGCAGTTTCTGCTGTCTTTTCACCCCCGTCTTTGGATTCAGCCACTGGTTTTACTTCGGGCTTTTTAGTTGATGCTACTTGTTCTACCTTCTTTTCTGACTTTTCAGAACCTACTCCAATATCCTGAGTAAAGAAATAATAAAAAATAAATCCAACAAGTGTAAACCCAATTGCTCCAAATATAATTACCTTGGCAAAACCACCTTTGGACTCATCATCTGAGTACGGCTTATATGTTGGAGGCAATTCCGCATCTTCAGCAGATTCAAATTCCATCTTTTCTTCCTGCTTCAGACTGATGTCATCGCTTGCAAAAATCGACCCCCCATCAAAATCACTATCATTACCAAACACATCACTCTCAGATGGCTCGCTATCATCCGCAGCAAACAAAGATTCTGTAGAACTTTCTTCTTCATCTTCATCAGCCATACCAAGAGCAGCCAGTTCGTCAGGGCTTGATATCTCGTTCAGGCTGTCATCCTGATTATCAACATTATCATCAGAATTCATGTCAATTGAATCCAATACAGACATGTCATCATCATTTGTCTCGTCAGACGATTCATCATCATCCGAATCTTCTCCCAGCCTGTCTGAAATAAGTTGAGCACTATCCATGACATCTTCTACTTCATCAATGCCTTCGTCAAGTGCAGAAACATTGGAATCAGTGTTATCAGAAGAATCATCGTCTAAATCCAAATCTAACTCTTCCAATTCTTCAAATTCAAGATCAGGAAGACCGAAATCATCATCATCTTTTGAACCTGAACTTTGTTTTTTATCTTCTTCGAAACCTTCTTTATGGAGATCTTCAGCCATAATAATTGTATGTGTGACGTTTAACTTTTAACAAATCTATTTAAATATAGCCATAAAAGTAACAATATTTTTAATAATACGATTTAATCTTTAACATGAGTAAGTATGACGATACTTGGTATTTTTATCCTTATTTGATGGAAGCAAAATAAATCATCAACACAAATCCCTACTTATCTATGAATGATATTGTGAATGTTCATAGTTTCGCCATAAATTCATTGAAATCATGAAAATAAAGTTTTTATTGGCGTTTACATACATCTTACTTGTTGGGTGCGAAAAAAAATCATTAGTACTAGCTGAATTGGATTTTTCTCTTTGGGAAAATGATAAATTTGGATGCAATGGCTATAGAAAAGATCAAACAAATTTATTGGAACACAACAAAGATGATTTGCTTAAATTTTCAGAGAAGGAAATTGTCAGTATGCTGGGAGTTCCCAATGAAACAGAACTAATTGACCGCAGTGAAAAATATTATATATACACACTGCAAGGTGGCTCAAAATGCAATAAAGACAATCATACTATAACCTATCTCAGGTTGAGGTTTAATTCTCTCGGTTATTCCAAGGAAGTACTAATTTTGACAGAAAAACACAATAATTCTTAACTTGTTATATACTTTTGGATTAATATTCGTTAATCTTAAGTACTCTTAATAACATTTATTAGTTTTTAGTTATGTCTTACATCAAAAGTCAACTGAGTTTACTGGTTCACCTGTCAAAAGTGGACAAGCACATAGCTGAACCTGAAGCCAAAATGATCCATTACATAGGTGAAAGAAATGGTATTTCTTACGAAGAAATAGAAGCTATTATTGACAATCCCGGAGACATGCCTTCAATTTCCAATCTCGATCCGGAAATGAAATTTGATTACCTCTACAATATAGTACAACTGATGAAAATAGATGGTAAGGTTTTCCAAAGCGAAATAGACTTTTGTGAAAAAGTAGCTTTAAGATTGGGATATAAGCCCGGAGTAATTGCTGATTTATCAGCATACATATACAGTGACCCAAACATCAACACAAACAAGGATTATCTGAGAAGCATTGCGGATGGACATTTAATTCCAAGGAAAAAAAAATAGAAAAAAGCACCTTCCTGACAAACCGCACCTATTAACTTATTTCTTCTTCTTATTAGATAGTTTATTAGTCGAAGACCCCTTTCTTCTGTCGGTAGGGTTGTACCCAAATAAGAGTGCCGTGGAAACCAAAATTTGATTGTTAGCGTACTGTAAGTTTTCTTGAAAACTCACTCCCTCCTGTAATGGAAAAGAATCCAATGCCATGTTAGAGTGACCTTTACTATACCTTACTTCTACAGACACTCTTTGTCCTGATGCCAGATCCAAAAGAGTACCTATTCCAAAATCCAGAGCATATTGTAATCTATTGGACTTCCTGACAGTAAGGATACCATCTCCCACTCCATCTACTGATTCTGAAAAACTCACCTTGTAAGAACCGCCCCCAACTCCAAAGTTATCATCACCTTCTTGGGTATAATAATTGCCCGATCCATTGAGCCAAAAACTCAATCTTGGACCTGCTACGGCAAAAACCGAAACAGCTCCGGCACTAAAAAGGGTTGCTCTTCCTAACAAAGGAACCGACAAAAAAGAATATGTAGATTTACTTTCCAATTCCAAACCTTCCGGGGTATTCCCTACAGAATTTCGAATTTGCTGGTAGATCATTTCAGTATGAACAGCAAAATTCCTGTCCGTTGTGTATTGCATTGCAAAACCCGCATGCCAATTGATATCAGGGTTTATATCATACTGTTTTTTGTAGGTTTTGTCCTGATAAGCATGATTATTCATTTGCACACCAGCTTTGGGCCCAAACCAAAATTGTGCTTGTGATTCTACTGATACAAAAAAAACTATCGAAAGGACGATTAAAACTCTCATTAGCATTATAAAATGATTAATCCGCATTGCTGATATAAAAAAAAATAAAAATACGAAATATTTCTATAAAATATTCGAAAAGTTAAACAATTGAATTTCTAACACCAGAAATACTTACTTTCTAAACACCAAAACCTACACATGGTTAGGCAATTTCACTCCCACCAATTACAACCCTTTTATTACAGTTTATCCTATTCTAACTTTCAGTAAACAACTGATCCATCTGCCTGTGCTTAGGATCAAGCGTTAAAAGTAGAATAAACACTCCAAATTTCTCAATTTATAAACTTATTGATATCAATTATGAATTTTTTCATGATATTGATATAGATTTGATACCTATTAGTAATAATAAGGAATTATACAAACTATCGGTAAAGCGATTTTATAATCCTATAATTTCCCAATGAAAAAAATATTCGCAAGCTGCCTCTTCTTCTTCCTGTTCAATCAATTGTTAGCGCAAGAGCAAAGAGTGTTCAGCCAATTCTTCATGAACCCATATATTTATAACCCTGCATATGTGGGAGTAGAAGGGCACACCGCTCTTTTTGTTATGTATCGGTCTCAATACACAGGTTTGAAAGGTGGCCCTTCTTTTTCCCATGTGACTTTTCACACTCCGCTAAAAGGAGGTATTGGAATTGGAGGAATGGCTTTCAACGAGCAAGAAGGTGGCATATTAAATACTTCCGGGTTTAAAGTATCAGCCGGCTACCTGGCTGCATTTGACAGAAAGCATTACCTAAGGTTTGGTATGTCTTTAGGAGCAGGAACCACATCACTGGATGCTTCAGACCCTGCAATTGCTGCTGATATATTTGGAGATCCTGCATTTGCCAATTTATCCAACAAATATCTTATTGCAGACTTTGGAGTTACCTATCACTTTGATCACTTCAACTTTGGGGTATCCATACCCAATCTGGTTAGTAGAGAAGTAATTTCATCAGAAACATTTTCCCCTGTTAAAATATCTCCACTAGACAACATATTAATCAAAATGAATTATCGTGGACATATAGGCCATGATTTTGCTCTCGAACCACACCTGTTATATAGGTATTCGCATATTACTACCAGTCAATACGAAGCTGCTTTAATTGCTCATATCAAACACATAGTATGGGTAGGTGCATCTTACCGTGAAGGTGCAGGAATCAATGCCCTCGTAGGTTTTAAAGTAAAAGAAAAGCTAGGCATAGGATATGCTTTTGAGTTAGGAAACAGTAATATCTCATCCATCACTGGTAATACACACGAGTTACATATTGGGTATCATTTGAGTGAACATAAAAAACACCATGGCCACCACCATTCGTTTATCAAGTCTCATAAACTAACTGCAGAAGAAAGAGCTAAACTTGCAGAGCAAAAAAGACTCAAGCAAGAACAGAAGGAAAAAAGAGAAGAAGAAAGACTGGCCAAACTCAATCAAAAAACTGAAGTTGAAAAAGAAACTGAAGCGGACAAACCCGACGTTTCTAATAAAGAGAATGAACAAAAACCTGAAGCTACAGGTCAAGAGGTAAACAAAGGAATCTCTCAAAACAATACAGCAACGGAAAATATAAAAACAAATCAGCCTGATTCTAATAAGAATAATACTGATAATACAAGCGTTAGCCCTTCAAAAGGGAACAACAACATTAGTATGCCGACGAATAAACCAACAACTGAAACCAATGTGGCTGTCACTTCACCTGAAGGTGCACCAAGAATGAAAAGAGGAACTCATTATTTAGAATTACCTCCGGGAAATCATGTGGTAGCAGGTGCATTTAGTGAATTTCAGCACGCTGAAGATTTTAGTGATACCATGTTTGAACGAGGTTTTCATGATACGATACTTGGATATCAATCTGAGAAAGGGTATTACTATGTAATAATATTCAGATCAGATGATCATAGCAAAGCTGCTGCACAGCGCAACAGGATAAGAAAATCTCCCGGAATGGAAAAAGTATGGATATTAACAGTAGAATAATTTGATGGACAGATCAATAAATAGGGTTATGAATATTTATAAGAACACAATCGCAAGCTTCATCTTAATAGCTATACTACTTTCGGGATCAAAATCTTTTGGTCAGGCTCCACCTTATATTAGTAGTATTGACAAAACCTCAGGTACAATTGGTGAGACCGTTATAATTACGGGAACTAATTTTTCAACTAACTCAGCAGATTTGTCGGTTAAATTCGGAGCTGTAGAAGCAACTATTGTGTCATCCACTGCCAATATCATTGAAGTAACGGTACCCTCCGGAGCTACTTTAAATACTGTAAGTGTCACCAAACTCAGCAGCAAATTAACCGGCTATTCAAATGAATTATTCAGCATTGGTTTTAAAGGCCAGTCTAATGTATTAGCTTCATTTGACAATCTGACGACTTTCCCTACCGGTACTGCTACTTACGACTTATGTCTTTGCGATTTCGATGGAGATGGATTGTCAGACATAGCTGTCACGAACAGTGAGTCAAATGAAGTATTTGTTTACAAAAACAACAGCACTCCTACTACCTCCAGCTTTACTAAAGTGTCAGATACTGATCTCAATATTGGTTTTCGCTCTATCAATACAACTTGTGGGGATTTAGATGGAGATGGTAAGTCAGATTTAATAGTAACTCAGGGTGGATCAAATAGTAATGGAGTATTTGTATTTAAAAATACGAGTAGTGGTACTGGTATCTTTGCTTTTACCCGCATAGGTGCAAACCTGGCTGTACCAGACCTGACTTTAAAAAACAAAAGTGATGGCAATATAAGAACTGCCAGACGTGTGGAAATAAATGATCTGGACTTGGACGGTAAACCTGAAATTATATTAACAACAGAATCCGATCATGTGCTTGATATTTTCAAAAACACAAGTACCAGTGGTACTATTAGCTTTAACACCACTCCTACTCAAATAACCCTTCCCGAAAGTATCATCACATCGGGTTTAGATGTAAAAGATTTGAATAATGATGGGTTGCCTGAAATAGCAGTTATCCATGACAAAGCATCTGATATTTACATTGTACCCAACCATAGTGAACCCGGAACATTAACTTTTGATGAAGCCATAAGAATTTCAGTAAATGGAACATTTCAAAATCTGAAAATTGGAGACATCAATAAGGATGGATTCAATGATATAGTTGCCACAGATAGGATTTCTAACAAAGTTGTTGTATTGGAAAACACTACAACAGCCGTCGGTGCTACTGTAGCATTATCACTCAAAACTACCATTACCTCCGGAATCAGCCAACCTTGGGGGCTTGACTTAGGTGATTTAGATGGGGACGGAAATATAGATATTGCTACCGCATCCACGTCTGGCTCAAACATCGTTCAAATCATTGCAGGTAATAGTTCATCAGATTTTACTTTCTTCGGTGTGGTAAATAGAAATGCCACATCAAATTCCAGAAATATTAAAATAGGAGATTTGAATGGAGATGGCAAACCCGACCTGGCATTTACACATAAAGTCAATTCAGGACTTTCCGGTCAGCTTGGTATTTTCATGAACCGCAATTGTGTGATTGCTGAAATCACCCCTTCGGGTGACACAGAAATATGTACCGGACAAAATCTGAATCTTGAAGCTACTAAAAGTGGTGGAGCTACCTACACATGGGATCAGGACTCGAACAAAGATGGAGTGTTTGACAATCTTGCTGTAAAAACAGGGGCTGACAATTTCCTTGATGTTACCGGAACAGGTTCAGGAAAATACAGGGTAACTATATCCGATGGATTGAGTTGCTCAGAGGTTTCCAATATTGTTGACATAACCATCTCAGCCAGTGGAATAGCTGCTCCTGTAGCATCCAGCAACCCTGCATCAGGAACAGCTGTTTGTGAAGGTACTACGGTGAATTTATTCGCTAGTGGCTCCTTAAATAGCTATGAATGGACAGGGCCTAATGGTTACACTTCCGCTGATCAAAACCCTGTACTTACCAATGTAACCCCTGAAATGACAGGGAAATACATAGTAACAGGCAGAGACCTTAGTGGCTGTATCAGTCAGGCAGCAGAAGTAACTGTAGTAGTAGAAACGCTACCTGTAATTGCAGTGAATAATTCAGGCCTGGATATTTTTTGCCTTGGCTCTACAGCAGAAATTTCCGTAACCAATTTTGGTAGTAATTATTCTTATAAATGGAAACAAGACGGAGTTGATATTCCTAGTCAAATAGGCACTACACTGAATGTGACAGAATCAGGAAACTACTCTGCAGTAATCACCAGTGATGCCAACGGTTGCTCGCACGAAAGTTCAGCACGTACATTAACTGCTATTCCTGTTCCCACAAACTCTATTACTTCAGATGATTTAATTTGTGAAGACTTACCCCTTGTTTTCAATGCTCCTACCGGAGATCAAAACGGGCAGTCAATTACTCATTCCTGGGATTTTGGTGACAGTAGCCCTACTGAAGAAGGAGCATCAGTAAGCCACACTTATGCAGATGCAGGAGTTTATACCGTGACGTTAACCACCTCCTATACAAATGTTGCAACTTGTAATCCAACAGTTAAAACAAAACAGGTAACCATTCAGGAAGTACCCAATTCTGTAACCATGGATGACATAGTGATCACCACCAGCACCGGATCTACTGAAAAATGTCCGAGTGAGGCATTGGATTTAAGTGTTTCTGATCTCTATACCAATTACTCCTGGTTCACAGAACCCGGCACAATACTCTCTACAAGTAATTCTTTAGATCAAATAACTGATCCTCAAAAAGGTGATAGCCCGGTAACATATACGATGACTGCAACAGATGCTGCCGGGTGTGACTTTTCAGCAGAAGTAACAATTTCTTTAAAAGATGCAGCAGGAATTTCCATATTGTATGAAAATGCAAACGCTCCTGATGAAATAAATCTGGAAGATGGGCAACTATCAGTTGATTTGGTTGTTGATAATGCAACTGGTATTACATGGACACCAGAAGAAATATTTGATGATCCTACCGCTGAAATGGTAACTGCTATTCCAAATGACATCAATATATTGGTGAAGGTTTTTGGTACTGATCCTAATGGCTGTGTAGAGTCTGATTCTATTCGAATTATCAATCCTATTATTAGGGCAAAAAGTGTATTTTCACCCAATGGAGACGGTATTGGAGCTGAATGCTGGGAAATTACTAATGCGCGATCCAAACTGGATGGTTGCACCATTTACATATTTGATAGTAAAGGGCAAATAATCAAACAAGAAGCGATTACTACGCAAGCTGATGACTGCATTTGGGATGGTACCCATAAAGGTCTTTTACTGCCAGAAGGGATATATTACTATGCCTTGAAATGCGTTGACAATGCCAATGTACCTACCAACTTATCAGGCTCCATCCTGCTCGGACGATAATCCCTAATTTTGATACATTCATAGTAAACTTATTACCATTCATCGAATTATCCCCTTAAATTAGTTCAATTTTTTATCGAATTAATGCATTTTTTAAATTTTAGATTATCTTTAGCAGTTAAAGTGCCACAATTATGCTTTAATTAGTAAGTGGTATTTGTATTTTTCAGTGATTACTGGCTAAAAATATATTTATATTTAATGGAAATTTATACCAACCGATTGATATGAAAAGCTATAGGAAGACCTTATTATTACTCCCGTTTGTATTCAATACATTTTTTCTCTTTGGACAAGAAACCTGTGATGATGGAGTCGATAATGATAATGATGGATTTATTGATTGCTATGATGGAGACTGTACAAATAATGCAGATTGTTCCAAATTCTATTTCGGTAATTCTGTAATTTGTCAAAACCCACCTACAGACAATCCTACTTTTGCCTTGAGGCAACAATGGGGATCTGACAATGGAACCGCTAACAACTCCTCTCTGCCAGCAGTTGGAGATGTTGACGGTGATGGTATTCCTGAAGTTGTCGTTTCCAACAGAGCAACCAATAGATTGTCCATTCTAAACGGTATAGATGGTCAAACGGAAAAAACGATAATAACTGATCCCTATTCGAGTAATTACATAAGTCATGACGTAACCATTGCAGATATTAATGGTGATGAATGTGCCGAAATCTTCATGGCTGGTGCATATACCGAAGGTACAATTATGGCTTTTGATTGTAACTTAAGTACTACCCCACTTTGGGAGACAAGAACCCCAGATGATCATACAGGAGCGATCTCGGTAGCCGACTTTGACCAAGATGGCACTCCGGAACTCATGGTAGGGAATGGTATTTATAATGCTTCCACAGGGGCAGTTATCATATCCCCCAGTTCTCCAATGGCAACTAAGGTTTTTTATGGCACAACGGCCATTGATATTTTAGAAGACAGTGAATGCGATGATTGTGAGGGTTTAGAAATGGTAGCAGGGGGCATTATCTATTCTATAGATATAGCTTCAAAGAAAAGGACAGTCGTAAAAGAAGTAAACGACCTTTTATTTGGGAATAATGATTGGAACATTGACGATTATTCCGGAAATTATAATATGAACTTTTCTGCTGTAGCAGATTATAATTTAGATGGACACATTGACGTGCTATTTAATGGAAAAGACGACAATGGCAGGATAGTAATATTCTTCTGGGATGTTGAAAATAGTACAGTTCTTACTTTCAAAGACCTAAATGACCAATATCATTGGTTAGGAACAGGTAGAATAAATATTTCTGATTTGGATAACGATGGCCAACTCAATGCGGCTTTTGTTTCAGATCAGACTCTTTATGCCTTAGATGAAAATTTTGATCAATTATGGGAAAAGGGAATAACAGAAGGTTCTTCTGGTATCACTGGATGCTCCGTTTTTGACTTTAACGATGACGGCTCAGCTGAGGTATTGTACAGAAGTGAAACTACTTTTCATATCATTGATGGTACCAATGGCTTTACAAGAACAAGTAAGGCTTGTATTTCTTTAACATGGGATGAGTATCCTATTGTAGCTGACGTAGATGGAGATGGCCAAAGTGAAATTTGTCTGGCTTGTGCTACCAGCAATGGGAGTAATAAAAACAGTAGTTCTGACGGGCAAATCAGAGTATATGAATCTGATGGTGAAGACTGGCAACCATCCCGTGAAGTATGGAATCAGCATGCCTACTTTAACGTAAACGTAAATGATGACCTGACAATTCCACGGGTACAACAAAATCCTTCCATTGTATATTCACTCAATCAGTGTGACGGTAGTCCTGGAGCCAATCGCCCGTTGAATACATTCCTAAACCAATCCCCTATATTAGGCGATGACGGTTGCCCCTCTTATGTTTCTCCTGATATAAAACTCGGTGATAATATAGTAGCAGATCAACCTCAATGCCCTGATACCAATTTCAATGTATCATTTGATATAGAAAATTCCGGTGACGTGGCAATATCGAGTCTGATACCAGTAACATTCTATGCCGGAGATCCTGCAATTTCTACATCAACCAAACTAAACACTTCAGTTGCAACACTTGAAAATCTGGATATAGGAGAAACAACTACCATTACTCTTGAGGTACAAGGACCAGGCGGATCAGGCTTTGAACTCTTTGTTTCCATCAATGACAATGGATCTAAAGATCCTCCGGTAGCTAGTCCTATTGGTACACTTTCTGAATGTGATGATACCAACAACATTGGATCTACAGATGTCACAAGCATACCATTTGAAATATTTGTAACAAAAGTGAAGAACAATGAACTCTGTGATCCTGAACTTCCAAACAATGGCATAGCAAGTGCTTACTATATTGGATCTACAGAAGCTACTACTTCAGTAATATGGAGTGAAAATTTTGAGGGTTCTTCACATGGAGATACTCAGGGTCAGATAGATCCGAATACCAGCCAGCCAAAGTGGACAAGGCAATATACTGATGATGGAGATGCCCAAGTTAGAAGTAGTAGTGGTAACAAGAGGTTTTGGGTAAGCAATGCTGATGAAGAAGTAACATGGACATCAGGTTCCATCAACATTAATTCCATAAGTCAGGTAGATATTTCTTGGGAGATAAGCGAAAGTGGAAGCATGGAAGATGAAGATTATATACGGCTTTACTACGAAGTAGATGGAGGTGGGCTTCAGGCCATAACCGACAATGGACAAAAATCTAATGATTTTGGATCAGCCACTGCTACAGCCTCTTTTACCAATACAGGGGGAACTTCATTGGTTTTAATTGCTAAAATATTAAATAGCAGAAGTGATGAAAATCATTATATGGATAACATATCTGTAACTGGTGTTACACCGGCTTCAAGCGGACAAACAACCAGTGGCGCTACTTTCAGGTGGTATAATGGAACTGATTTCGCTTCAGGGCCAGTATTTGAAGGAGCTACTTTCAATACAATGCCCAATGGTACTTATTCTGTTGTTGCAGAACTAAATTCCAATGCCTGCCCTTCTGACCCTGTTCAGGTTACTATTGGTTTAGTACAGGAAGATCCTGTTATTAAAATTAACAGAATTCATGACTTGACAGATTGTGCCAACCCTGATGGAGAGTTACAAGCCGTTGTTGTAAAAGACGGAATAGATGTAATAGCAGGATATGAATTTACATGGTTTATAGGAAACGACTTTATTGATACTTTAAGTGTATCTTCTACTGCTTCCAATCTCGAAGCAAGAACGTATTCTGTAGTAGTCAAAAATAATATATCCGGATGTCAGGCCAACCTGTCAGAAGATGTAAACTCCAGTTTAATACTTCCGGGCATTCAGGAAGAGTCCATTACTGATGTCACAGCGTGTAACAACCTAAACGGTGGGTCGATTACCGTAAGTTCAGGTGGCCAGACTGCCGGATTTACATTTAATTGGTACAATGGTACTTCAGTAAAAGCCGTTCCTGATTATACAGGTGTAGGAGGTGCAGGTTCAATTTACAATGGAATTACTTTTGGATCATACACTGTGGAAGCTGTTGACAATTCTACAGGTTGTAATTCAGCACCACTCACTTTGGAAGTACAGAATTTAACAGGTGCTCCTGAAGCAGAATTTGTGAAAGTTAATGACAACTCTTGCGCTAGTACAGGTGGAAATGGATCAATTACAGCTACTTCGGGTGGACAAACTACAGGATTTACTTTCGAATTTTACGAAGGTGTAAGTACTTCACCTTCTGACAAAATAAACACAAACCTTTCAGGTGGCAACAATAGTATTGCCGGATCTTTAGCTGATGGAGATTATACTGTGGTCATTACTAACAATTCTAATGCTTGTAGTGTTACCAATCTTGTTACTCTGGATGACACCAGTGTAAACCCTGATATTCTGGATACAGATATAGACGTAACAGACAGAACTGCTTGTAACGGTGGTGGGGCAGATCCGGACAATGGAGCCATTGATGCCGTCGGTACTGCTTTTGGTGGTTCCGGAAACTATGAATATGTCCTATGGAACGGAGCAGCTTCAGGTTCACCTTTAGTGACAAACAACACTGGTCTTTTCGAACAACTAGGTTCTGGAAATTATTCTTTGAAGGTAACTGACCTGGAAACCGGATGTATTTCTGATGTTTCAGACCTTAGAATAAATCTGGTCAGGGATGAGCCTATTATAGGATTAGGCTCTTCAACACCCAACACCAATTGTGCCAGTGCCGGTGGAAATGGTACTTTAACAGTTACAGCACAGTCTGGCGTTTCTGAGCCACTATCCGGATATGAATTTAAAATATATGAAGGCAATAATACGCAGGCATCAAACCTGTTACACTCCTCTATACCTATAACAGGAGACGACAATGGTGCCTCCTATACTTTTACAGGCCTTCTTGGAGGAAATTATAGAGTTTATATAAGAAATATTGGAAATAATTGCGATCAGACTGAAGACTTTACCATTACTAATAACTCTTCTATCCCTGTATTAGATCCTTTGGTCAGTACTGCACAAAGAAGTTGTAGCACTCCAAATGGAGGTTTGTTTGCATTGGTTGATGATTCCGGAGACGGGTTTTCAGACTATGATTTTAAATGGTATGCAGGAGATTTAGCTAGTGGGCCTGTGATCAGCACTTCAAATGATCTAACAGGAGTAGCTGCCGGAAAATACACTGTAACCGCTACCAGCAAAACAACTGGCTGTACATCTGCTGCATCTACAGGAACAGTCAATGAACAACTGGAACTACCTGCTGTTGTAGCAGAGGTAGTAAATTCTCAATCAAATTGCAGCAATGCCAATGGAAGCCTTAAAGCCTATACGACCGATGACACATTTCCGGGTGTAGAATTTACCGATAACTTCACTTTTGAATGGTATTTAGGAAATTCAGCAGTAGGTACTCCAATATCGGCCGGAGTAGATCCGGGAAATGGTTCTAATCCAACATTTCCACTGGGGGCAGGAGAAGAACATACCATTGGAGGCCTTGTAACTGATACCTATACAGTTGAAGTAACAAGCGATGTTTCCGGATGTGTTACTACAAAAACTATTGTACTCACTGAGTCAATTATACTTCCCGTAGTTACAGGTGCTACCGTTCAAGATAATACGGGTTGCACAGGTAACTTTACAGGTTCTGTAACTGCAGCTGTTTCATACAACGGGTCTCCAGTTACACTACCCGATGCAGATTACACTTTCAACTGGTACACCGGAACAGGAACAGGAACACCGCATACTTTAGGGGCAGCAAGCAATGTATTATCAAACCTTCAGGATGGAGATTATACCGTAACCGTAGTAAACAATGCAGTAGGCTGTGAATCAGACCCTAAAACTTATACAGTTAATCTCAGTCCCGGTTCGTTCGATATCATCGTGACAACCGAATCTCCAAATACAAACTGTGCTGGTGACGCCAATGGACATTTGAGTGCCGCTATTGAAATATCCGGCGTAGCACAAAATACTACCGATTACACCTTCGAATGGTTTGATGGAGCAAATACTACAACAAGCCTTTCTGTCCCGGCTACTGAGTCAGGAACAAATAACAGTGAAGCTATCAATTTAGATGCTGCCACATATACAGTCCGGGCTACAAATATCGCAACAGGGTGTTCCTTTACCGCTACAGGTTCGATTTCAGATGTTAATGCTACATCAGTCATTACCGGTTCCAGTAAAACAGGTTCTGCTGATTGTAATGCTGGCACTGGCTCTATCACTATTTCTGAAATTACAGAAACTGCCAATGGGGTAGCCACTGTAACTTCAGGTGCTGCCACCATTGATGCAAACTTTACCTTGGAATTGTTTAATGAGAGTATGGTTTCTCAGGGAAACATTAACACCCCTAGTACCAGCACGCTTTCTCCGGGTATTTATTATGTAGTGGCAACCAATACTGCAGGATCCGGCTGTGACTCTGATCCTTTTCAAATTACAATTAATGATGCATCTGTCACACCGGTAATCGCTATTGTAGAAGACTCCCCGGATGCAGCATGCTCCGGTGGAACAGCATCCGGCGGACTCAGTGCCACTGTAGATGAAACTGCTCAGGGAGGTGCTACTGGTGTAACAGCCAATTATACTTTCCAGTGGTATGAAGGATCTGATTTAAACGACACTTCAACTCCTGTTCCAAATGGAAACGGAGGTAATACCGCTACCATCAGCAATGTTGCAGGTGGTGATTACTTCGTAGTAGTTACCGATGGGGCAAGTCCAAACAACGGCTGTGAAGCCAGATTAAGTTTCACTCTGAGTGAAGATAATCCGGTTTATTCATTCTTAGATACCGATGTTACTTTAAGTCATATCAGTGAATGTACAGGATCTGCTACAGGATCATTTTCTGTTGCAGATGTTCAGATTGATGGAGTCTCTAATGGTGGCCTTACTGGATTTAGCTTTGAATTAACCAATGGAATGGGAGTTTCACAAGCTACTAATGCCACTGGTATATTCAATGGACTTGCAGTAGGTACATACTATGTAACTACTACCAATACCACTACCAATTGTGAATCTGTTCCTTATGAATTTGAAATTTTAGACGGTTCTATTCAACCTCAATTGTCTATTGCAGTAACGGCTAACAACACTTCTTGTGCAGGATCTAACGGGCAACTTACTGTCACTGTGGACAACCCTGATGGAGGTAACTACTCCTACACATGGCACTCAGGTGCTGATGTAAATGTAAATGCTCCTATTGGACAAACCACCGCTACAGCTACAGGACTGGCGGCCGGTAGCTACTGGGTACTCGTTGAAGATGATGATGAAGTAACCCCAGGGGCTTGTCAAGCTAAAATATCTGCTACTATTATTGATGACCCTGCCGAAATATCTGTTGACGACTTTACTCCGGTAGCTTCCACTCAATGCAGCCCCGGAAATGGTACCGTCACCGTAGATCAAATTACTATCAACGGGGTGGTTACTACTGATCCGGCTGTGATGGCAGATTATACTTTCCAACTTTGGAACAGTACCAATACTGCCAAACTAAAAGATTTTGACATCACTCCTGCTGGTCCTGCCACTTTCCCACAGGCCACTGACCTGCTTGGAGGTACTTACTACATCAGAGTTGTAGAAAATGCTGCCACAGCTTGTTCTTCTCCTGGTAAACAAATTACTATTGGTGAAAACTTTACACTACCTGCACTATCTATTACAGAAACCCCTAATGCAGCTTGTACTGATGGTACGCCTGATGGACAACTTGCTGTCAATGTAACCAACCATGACGGAAACACTTACTCATACCAGTGGTATTTGGGTGTCGGTACTGGAACACCACTGGCGAACGGAGTAAACCCAACAGGTCCTAACGAATCTAACCCGGCAGGTGTAACCACTGCTAATGTTTCCGGACTCTTTGAAGATACTTATACCGTAGTGGTCACTGTAACAAACTCCGGTGGGTCTCTTAGTGAAGGTTGTACCGCTTCCACTCAGTTTACACTTACCTCTGATCCTACGACCATTACCCTAGACCCCTCTTTCACGCTAACCAATATCAGTGAATGTACAGGAGCGGCTACAGGATCACTTGACATCAATGGAGTCCTCGAAGACGGTGCTCCTGTGGGTGGTGCAACTTACACCTATACATTCTATGACAATGGTGGTACAGAACTTACTACAGGAAACCCTGCTAGTGTAATTGTTGCCGCAGAAGACATCTCTGGACTTGCAGCTGGTTCTTATTATGTAGTAGTAGAAAACACTACTACCGCTTGTACATCTGCTAACATCGGGTTCGATATCCTTGACGGTTCTGTTCAACCACAACTTTCTATTGCAGTAACGGCTAACAACACTTCTTGTGCAGGATCTAACGGGCAACTTACTGTAACTGTGGACAACCCTGATGGAGGTAACTACTCCTACACATGGTACAATGGTGCGGATGTAAACGTTACTGCTTCGCCTACTGGGGATGCTACCGCCGGAACTGCAAGTACTACCAATGCTACTGCCGCTAACCTTGCCGCTGGTAGCTACTGGGTACTCGTTGAAGATGACGACAGCCCTGGTACGTGTCTGGCTAAAATATCGGCTACTATTATTGATGACCCTGCAAACATTACAGTTGATGCCGTAACAACCCAAGACGTGACTAAATGTTCCGCAGCGAATGGTAAAATTACTGTGGATGAGATCATAGTTGATGGGGTCACCATCAATACTCAGATAGGACTTTTTGATTATACCTTTGACCTTTATGATAACACAAATACCTTGATAGGTACATTTGCCAACCAAGGAGTGGGAATTTTCCCTTCCACATCTGCTACATTAAGTGCCGGAACATATTATGTACTTGCTACAGAAAAAGCAACTACAAACTGTCCTTCAGCTGCCTTTCAGGTAGATATAGATAATATTTCTGTTGCTCCGGTACTAGTTACTTCAGAACTTCAAGCAAATACAATCTGCTCAGGAACACCTGACGGTTCTGCTGATGTGAGCATCACAGGAGGTAGCGGTACTTATTCCTATCAATGGTATGAAGGAAATGATCTAAACGATACTGGAAACCCTGTAGCTGGTGCCAATGGAGGAACTATTGCCACCATCACCAACATGGATGCAGGATTCTACTGGGTATTGGTAACTGATACCGACGCAACTACTCCAGACAATGAAGGCTGTTCTTCCAGGGAATTGGTTGAAATTACTGAAGACTTTGAAACATTGGTAATTGATACTTTTGGTAAAGTAAATAATACAAATTGTTCGCCCACGGCTTATAACGGTTCTGCAACTGTAACTCAATTTACTTCCAGCGATGCAGGTGCTATTACAACTCCATTTACGGGCTATGAATTTGTTTGGTACAATAGCGATGGTTCAGTGGTCGCTCCGCTAAACATTACAAACACCAGAAGTGATTTAGCACCAGGAAGCTACAAAGTGACGGTTAAGCATTCAACATCCAAATGTGAATCTGTAGCCATTCCATTTACAATAGTAGATGATGCTACTGCCCCTGACCTAACACTCGATTTTACAAAAATCAACTCAACAAGTTGCAATGTAGCAAGCTTTGCCAATGGCTCAATCTCTGTTGATCCAGATAACACTGATGCACCAGCAAGTGGAGCATATTCTTACCAATGGTACACGGGATCAGTTGCCACAGGTACACCACTTGGAGGAGCCACAACAACAGGTTTTGAAAAAACAGGTCTGGCTCCTGGTGTTTATTCAGTGAAAGTTACAAATACCACTACCGGATGTAGTGCTTCTAGACAAGCTACTATTAGCCAAGACGAAACGGTTAATCCTACCATAGATTCTTATGCTACTGGCAAAGTGACAAGTTGTATGACACCAGATGGCACAATCACTGTAACTGGATTATTAGGTGGGGCAGCTATTAATCCATCTGACTACACTTGGTATTGGTTTGAAGACGCAACTACTACCACTCCTTTATCTTTTGGTGTGATTAATGATAATGTAGTTACTGGTTTAGATGAAAGGACTTATTCAGTATATTTTGTAAATGATTTTACAGGATGTACTTCAAATGTAGAAAAAATAAAAGTAGAACGTGACCCGTTAATTGACATTACAATCAATCTGAATGAAACACAACCTGGTACTTGTAACGGTGCTAATGGAGAATTAAGAATTGAAGCAACTGATCCTTCAGGTACACATCAATTTACATTCGAAGTGTATAAAGGTCAAAGTGATTTATCAGGGACTCCTATATTAATTGCTTCAAGTACCGATAATGCAGGTGATGACCCTGGAATAATTGATAATAACAATCCCGTTTACAATCAGGGAAATGGTCTCGATGATGGTGATCCAAATGACTATATAGTAAGTCAGATGATAAATGACACCTATACTATAGTTGCTACCGATCTAACTACAGGTTGTACAGAACGACTTGTACATGTACTGTTCTGGGCTGATGTTCAAAGAGTTGATGTTGACCCGTTAGTAAAAGTACATTCTGAAAATTGTAAACCCTACGCCGACGGAACGGGTGGAGCTACAGGTTTGGCAGAAATTACTATGAGAATTCCTGCTTTAAACTTAACTGCACAAGATGAGTATCAATTGTTCCTATACACAAGTCCTTCAATTGATCCGGAACCAGATATGCTAATTGGTTCAGGAGAATGGAGGGCTGATGGTACCGATATGAGACCATCAAGCATTCAAAGTGTAGCCGGTAGTTTAGGAGGAGCAGCACGTATTGACTTGACTACCGACACGTACATAAACCATGCAGTTATTGGTGGCACAGGAGATGGTGCATTTTTAGCTACTGAAATAGTTACTGGAGGTACTAGTACCGCACAAGGTACCATTACTGCTGTGAATGGCGGTCAACTAACAATTACCATAAATAATGGTCTCGCATTTACCGCAGGAGAAACAATAACAACTCCTGACGGAGACAATGCCGTAATTAATACTTTTTTAGCTGATAAACTAAATGATTACACTTTCTCTGGCTTAACTGCTGGAGTTTACGCCGTTGTAGCTGCACAAGAAGCCACAAACTTCTGCTACTCCCCTCCTATCACTTTTGAAATCTTGGATGAAACTGATGATATAGAATTTGCTTCTATCGGTGTAGATGCTGGTGATGGAGATGGTACAGATGATGCAGTTGAGATCGTTAGTAATATGGATTGCTCAGGTGACCCCAACACAGGTAACGGTTCTATTACCATCTATGAGATTACTCGTGGTGCTCAAACCGATGTTGGGGCAGCCATAACTTCAAATTACAATTTCATCTGGCATGAAGGACCTACAATTGGTTCAAATGTTTTCGGTGCAGGTTCAAAAACTGGCTTCACAGATGATGGGTATAGATTACTTAACATACCCGGTGGTCAATATTTGGTAGAAATAGAAAAAATAAATGACAACAATGGTGATGAAGAGGAATGTAGTACCACTATGGTATTTACAGTACCTACCTTACCTCCTACCTATACGATCGTTTCGCATACGGCACAAAATGTAGATGATTGTAATACCAAGAATGACGGGTCTATTACAATTGGAGATGTTAACGTTACTGGTGCACCAGAAGCCTTTACAGGATTGACTGTTACTTATGATTTCTTATTGTACAAAGGAGCGGCTCTTATCAATGGAGGTGCACCAGACAATCCTGTTGTTACCGGACTGGATGAAGGTACTTATACTTTATACATTCAAAACACAGCTTCTCAGTGTTTGTCTGATCCTTATTACGTAGAGATTATTGATGACCATACTGATCCTGATTTATCTTCTAATGTGACCATTACTCCTAATACAAGATGTAATGGTACCACGGATGCCAGAAATGGAGCCATTCTGGTTGAAAATGTGGGACCAACGTCTCCAGATCTTACCATACAATGGTTGGTTGGAGATGTGAATTCTGTTGAAGCAGTTGACCCTTCAAACATTACAAGCAGTAACGATGACACCCAGATCTCTGGTGTTGGTGGTGGAACATACACTTTAGTTGTAACTGATACTTCTGATCCTGATAATGGATGTTCTACTTATGCTACTTATGTAATACCAGACAATTCAATCGGTGTAACCACTTTTGCAGCTACGAAAACAGACGCTCAGGATTGTACAACACCTTCAAATGGAAGAATTTTGATTACTTCAGTTACGCAAACTAGTGGAACTATTTCCACTCCTGCAACAATAACTTCTACTTTTGATTTTATAGTTTATAATGAAGATTTCAGTTCCAGTTTTGTAGACACTGATCGAGATATTTCAGGTCTAAATGCTGGTACATATTTTGTAGTGGCTGAAAACACAGTATCTCAGTGTCAGTCTGATCCTATTAAGTTTGTCATTGATGATGTTTCTGTGAATCCAGCATTGACTTTCACCATTGATAGTCAAAATACTACCTGCTCTACTGATTCCGGTGAAGTGACTGTAAATTATACTTCTGATGGAGGAACTTATACTCACGAATGGTTTGTAGGTTCAGATGTAAGTGACGAAGGCACACCGTTTGTTGATGGTGTTACACCTAGTGCACAAACTGCCGGATCAACAACAGCCAATGTTTCTGGTCTTCCTGCCGGTACTTACTGGGTAAAAGTAAAAGATACTTCCAATCCATCTGAAGATTGTGCCAGCAGAGCAGTCGTAACAATAAAAGATGTGCTTGACGACATCTCAGTAGCTATCGCTGATATAACTATCACTCCTGCTTCTGATTGTTCGGGTGCTAACGCTACCGGTATCATTGAAGTCACTGACGTTCGGGTTGGTGGAACCCCTCAGGGTACTGCTGGTTATACTTTCGAGTTCTTCGCTGAAGGAAACATCAATGCCGCTGTAAGCACTAATAACCCGTACGCTTCGGTTACTCCGGGTGATTACTTCGTAGTAGCTACTGATGCTACCACAGGATGTAACTCCGCTCCGGTGCAGGTAACCATGACTTCTGTACCTACCAAACCTGACCTGGACATCACTGTGGTGAACACTACTTCGTGTGCTGCCAATAACGGTTCAATTACAGTTGCCATCAACGATCCTAATTCT